>DATFVY010000138.1:0-7298 GCA_035259925.1 Burkholderiales bacterium | reverse complement strand
GCCTGGCTCTTGCCGTAGCGCGACGCGATGAAGTCGGCGATGGACGTGATGCGGTTCTGCTTGCTGATGCGGATGATCTTCAGCATCACGTACCACCACAACGCGGCCATCAGCGTCGGCCCGAGATAGATCGGCAGGAAGCCGATGCCGCTCGTGGCGGCGCGCCCCACGCTGCCGTAAAAGGTCCATGACGTGCAGTAAACCGCCAGCGAGAGCGCGTAGATGTAGGGATTCGCGATGATGCTGCGCCCCGCGTCGGCGCGCTTGTCGCCGTAGTAGGCGATCGCGAACAGGAGCCCGACGTAGGCGAACGAGGTGATGACGATGAGCGGGGCGGTCAGCATCAGTCACCGCCCTTTTCGACCGCGAGCGCCATGAGAGCGATCAGGAGCGCCCACACGGCGAACACGTAAACGTAGAGCGCCGGGATGCCAAACACGTGGCTTGGCCCGGCGAAGAGGTCGAGCAGCGGATAGTTCAGCAGCAGGAAGCCGAGCAGGAACAACGCGGCCAGGCGCTGTCCTTTGATGCTGGGTCGGATCATGCGCGCCCCGCGCGCCTCAGCAGGCTAGCCCGCGGTTTCCCCCAGCTGCTTCAGTATCGCCGGGTTCTCGAGCGTGGTGACGTCCTGCGTGATCTCCTCGCCCTTCGCGATCGAGCGCAGCAGGCGCCGCATGATCTTGCCGGAGCGGGTCTTGGGCAGGTTGTCGCCGAAGCGGATGTCCCTGGGCTTGGCGATCGGGCCGATTTCCTTGCCCACCCAGTCCTGCAGTTCCTTCACGACCTTTTTCGCCTCGTCGCCGGTCGGGCGCGCCTGCTTGAGCACGACGAAGGCGACGATCGCCTCGCCGGTCAGGTCGTCGGGACGCCCCACCACGGCGGCTTCCGCCACGAGCTTGCTGTTGGCGACCAGCGCGGACTCGATCTCCATGGTGCCCAGGCGGTGGCCGGAGACATTGAGCACGTCGTCGATGCGGCCCATGATCCGGATATAGCCTTCCTCGTCGTACGAGGCCCCGTCGCCGGCGAGGTAGAGCTTGCCCTTGAAGTCTTCCGGGAAATAGGTCTTCTTGTAGCGCTCGGGATCGCCCCAGATCGTGCGCAGCATCGAGGGCCACGGCTTCCTGATCACCAGGATGCCGCCCTTGCCCTTGCCGACGGAGCGGCCGGTCTCGTCGACGACGTCCGAGAAGATGCCGGGCAGGGGGAAGGTCGCCGAGCCCGGCTTGGTCGGGGTCGCTCCCGGCAGCGGCGTGATCATGTGCCCGCCGGTCTCGGTCTGCCACCAGGTGTCCACGATCGGGCAGCGCCCGCCGCCCACGGTCTCGTGATACCACATCCACGCCTCGGGGTTGATCGGCTCGCCCACCGTGCCGAGGATGCGCAGCGACGACAGGTTGTACTTCTTCGGCAGGTCGCCCCCGGCCTTGATCAGCGAGCGGATCGCGGTCGGCGCGGTATAGAACACCGTCACCTTGTGGTCCTGGATCATCTTCCAGAAGCGGCCCGCATCGGGGTACACCGGCACGCCCTCGAACACGATCTCGGTGGCGCCGCAGGAGAGCGGGCCGTAGCAGGTGTAGGAGTGTCCCGTCACCCAGCCGACGTCCGCGGTGCACCAGAAGACATCCATCGGCCGGTAATCGAACACCCACTTCATGGTGAGGATGCACCACAGCAGGTAGCCGCCGGTCGAGTGCTGGATGCCCTTGGGCTTGCCGGTGGAGCCGGAGGTGTAGAGGATGAAAAGAGGGTGCTCGGCGTTGACCCAGGTCGGCTCGCAGACGTCGGACTGACCCTTCAGCAGGTCGTCGAGCCAGATATCGTGCTTCGGGTTCCACTGCACCTGGGTCCCGGTGCGCTTGTAGACCACGACGGACTTGATCGATTCGCATCCGCCCATGCCCAGCGCCTCGTCCACGGCGGGCTTGAGCGGGATCTCGCGGCCGCCGCGGAACTGGCCGTCGGCAGTGAGCACAGCAACCGCCCCGGCGTCGATGATGCGTTCCTGCAGGCTCTTGGCGGAGAACCCGCCGAACACGACCGAGTGGACGGCGCCGATGCGCGCGCAGGCCTGCATGGCCACGACCGCCTCGATCGACATCGGCATGTAGATGATGACGCGCTCGCCCTTCTTGATGCCTCGCGACTTGAGCCCGTTCGCCATCATGCAGACGCGGCGATGCAGCTCCTTGTAGGTGATCCTCGTGACCTTGCCGTCGTCGGCCTCGAAGATGATCGCGGTCTTGTCAGGCTGGGTCTTGAGATGGCGGTCGAGCGAGTTGTAGGAGGCGTTGAGCTCGCCGTCGTGGAACCACCGGAAGAACGGGGCCTTGCTCCCGTCGAGGACCTGGGTGAAGGGCTTGTGCCACAGCACGTGCTCGCGGGCGAGCCGGCCCCAGAAGCCTTCGAAGTCCTTTTCAGCCTCGGCGCAGAGCTTGCGGTAGGCGTCCATGCTCGGGATCGCCGCCCCCCTGGAGCTTTGGGACGACGGCGGGAAGACCCGGCTTTCCTGGAGCACGGATTCGATCGTCTTCGTGGCCATGCACTCCTCCGGTCGCGCTGTGGTTTCGGCGGAAATCGGGATCGAGGCGGGGAGCCTCGTATCCGGCAAATGGAAGCATAAAGAACGCGCCCTTGTAAAGGCGCGCCCGCTTTCCCGTGCGGGGGGCGGCAGTATAATGAGTCACGAGTTTCACGGCGGGCCTCCCCGCATTGCGTGGTAGTGAACCTGGTCAGGTCCGGAAGGAAGCAGCCACAGCTATTCTTCGCAAGTGCCGGGGGTAAGGCTCGCCTCCCTATTCGCGGTGACCGGTGACCGGAAGGTTGGCGGTAAAATACCGGTCACCGCTCACCGTTCACTGATCTCCGAATCCCGTGACCCAGGTCCTCGCCCGCAAGTGGCGTCCCCGCACGTTTGCCGAGATGGTGGGCCAGGAGCACGTGGTGCGCGCGCTCGAGAACGCGCTGGCCCAGCAGCGGCTGCACCACGCCTATCTCTTCACCGGCACGCGCGGCGTGGGCAAGACCACGCTGGCGCGCATCGTCGCCAAGGCGCTCAATTGCGAGACCGGCGTCACCGCGACGCCCTGCGGCCGCTGCGGCGCCTGCATGGAGATCGACGGCGGCCGCTTCGTGGACCTGCTCGAGCTCGACGCCGCCTCCAACACCCAGGTCGACAACATGCGCGAGCTGCTGGAGAACGCGCTCTACGCGCCGACCGCGGGACGCTACAAGGTCTACATCATCGACGAAGTGCACATGCTGTCGCGCAATGCCTTCAACGCGATGCTGAAAACGCTGGAAGAGCCGCCGCAGCACGTCAAGTTCATCCTCGCCACCACCGAGCCGCAGCGCGTGCCCGTGACGGTGCTGTCGCGCTGCCTGCAATTTAACCTGAAGCAGCTGCCGCAGCAGCAGATCCAGGGGCGGCTGCGACATATACTGGATGCCGAGAAAGTGAGCTACGAGGACGCCGCGCTGCCGCTCCTCGCGCGCGCGGCGCAGGGCAGCATGCGCGACGCCTTGAGCCTGCTCGACCAGGCGATCGCCCACGGCGGCGGCAGCGTCGGGCTGGAATCCGCGCGCGCCATGCTGGGGACGGTCGGGCAAGACCATCTGCACGCCGTGCTGCGCGCCCTGGCTGCGCGCGACGGCGCGGCGCTGGTTGCGGAGGCGGACCACATGGCCGAGCGCAGCTTGTCGTTCGAGGCCGCTCTGCAGGACCTGGCGTCGCTGCTGCACCGCCTGTCCCTCGCGCAGGCCGTCCCCGAGGCGATCGCGGATGACGATCCCGACGGCGCAGTGCTGAAGGAACTCGTGTCCCGCTTCGGTCCCGACGACCTGCAGCTCTACTATCAGATTGCAATACAGGGGCGCGGTGATCTCGCGCTCGCGCCGGACGAGTACGCGGGCTTTACCATGACGCTTCTCAGGATGCTGGCGTTCGCGCCTGGCGGGCAGGGTTCCGCGGTCGCGGCCGCCGCGCCGCCGGCGCGGGCCGCGACATCGGCGGCACCCGCCGAGTCAAAAAAAAAGAGCGCCGGTGACGCCGCCTGGCCGGAGCTGGTCGCCCGGCTCAACCTGAGCGGCATGGCGCGCGTGCTGGCGCAGCATTGCGAGCTGCTGGCGCGCGACGCGGCGCGCGTCGAATTGCGAATTGCGCGCGCCCACCAGCACCTGTTGAACGGGCCGCACCAGGAACGCCTGAAGGCGGCGCTGGAGCAGCACTTCGGCGCGAAGCTCAGGCTCGCTGTCCAGGTTGCCGACGACGTCGATGCTTCGCCGGCTGCTGTGGCGAGCCGCGACAAGCAGCAGCGGCAGGCGCAAGCCGCAGCCGAAATCGAGCAGGATCCGTTCGTGCGCGAGCTGATGGAAACCTTCGACGCACGCGTGGTGGACTCCACCATCAAGCCTTCAGGTAGTAATTGAGAGTTTGCTTGGCCAGGACAGACACCACTGGACTACGAATGTTTTTTCCATTTGAAAGTTATCTATGAAGGGCGGGATCGGCAACCTGATGAAGCAGGCCCAGCTCATGCAGGAGAACATGAAGAAACTGCAGGAGCAGCTGGGAGCGATGGAAGTGGAGGGGCAGGCCGGCTCCGGCATGGTGAAGGTCGTCATGTCCGGGCGCCACGAAGTCAAGCGCGTGACGCTGGATCCGCGCGTGCTCGCCGACGACCGCGAGATGCTGGAAGACCTCATCGCTGCCGCGGTCAATGATGCCGTGCGCAGGATCGAGAGCGTAACGCAGGAAAAGATGGCCGCCGCGACGGCAGGGCTGCCCTTGCCGCCGGGGATGAAGCTGCCCTTCTAGACGTGATGGGTGACGGGTAATGGGTAATGGGTAAGGAGCGATGAAGACGCCTTCATCGCTCGAGGAGCTGATCGCAGCACTCCGCCGGCTGCCGGGAGTGGGACCGAAAACCGCGCAGCGCATGGCCTATCACCTGCTGCAGCGCGACCCGGCGGGAGCGGCCCGGCTGGCAACAGCGCTCGGCGAGGCGCTCGCGAAGATCCGCCAGTGCGAGCAGTGCAACAGCTATGCCGAAACGCCGGTCTGCGAGTTGTGCGGCTCGCCCCGGCGCGACCGGTCGCTGCTGTGCGTGGTCGAAACACCGGGGGATCTGCTCATGATGGAGCAGGCGCAATGCTACGAGGGGCTGTATTTCGTCCTGATGGGCGTGCTGTCTCCGCTCGACGGCATAGGTCCCAGGGAGATCCATATGGAGCGGCTTCTGCGGCGCGCCACCGACGGCACAGTCAAGGAGGTGATTCTCGCCACCAACTTTACCGTTGAAGGCGAAGCGACCGCCCATTATCTCGGCGAGGCATTGCGTGCCCGAGGTCTGTCGGTGACCCGCATCGCGCGCGGTCTGCCGGTCGGCGGCGAGCTCGAGCACGTGGACAGCGGCACGCTGGCGCAGGCTGTGCTGGAACGCCGCCAGGCGTAGCACGTCACCCGAATAGACAGGATTTACAAGATCTACATGACTAAACCCAGGATAGGCTGGAAGCTGTTTCACATCTTGTTAATCCTGTTAATCCTGTCCATTTCTTCAACATGAAAGACGAGCAGCTCCAGCGCGCAGCGGACGGCACTTACAAGCTGCAGAAAGTGCTGGCCCAGGCCGGGCTCGGCTCGCGGCGCAAGATGGAGGAACTGGTGCGCGCCGGGCAGGTCACGGTGAACGGCGCTCCCGCGGGAATCGGCGCGCGAGTCGGCCCGCTCGACGTGATCAAGGTGGAAGGGCGGCTGCTGCGCCGCGAAGCGCGGGGCGACGCGACGCGCGTGCTGCTCTACCACAAGCCCGAAGGAGAGATCGTGAGCCGCGACGACCCGGGAGGACGCGTCAGCGTGTTCGAGCGCCTGCCTCCGCTCAAGGGCGCCAAATGGCTGGCGGTGGGGCGCCTCGACTACAACACCGGCGGGCTGCTCGTGCTCACGACATCCGGAGAACTGGCCAACCGCATGATGCATCCGCGCTACGGCCTGGAGCGGGAATACGCCGTGCGGCTGCGGGGCAAGCTCGGCGAGTCGCAGATCGGGCAATTGCGCGCCGGAGTGCAGCTGGAGGATGGTGTCGCTCGCTGCGAGTCGCTCGAAGACCGGGGCGGCGAGGGTGCCAATCACTGGTATCACGTGGTGATCCGCGAGGGACGTAACCGCGTGCTGCGCCGCGTATTCGAGGCGCTGGGACTGACCGTCAGCCGGCTGATGCGGGTCCGCTTCGGCTCGGTCCGCCTCCCTCCGCAATTGAAGCGGGGTCAGTTCGTCGAGCTGCCGCCGCGCGAGGTGCGGCAGCTGCTTGCGGCGCTGGGACTGCAATCCCGGGAGCGGGCGGCGACGGGTGCTACCCGGGAAGGTCGTCGCGCCCGACGATGAACACGGCGTGGCCGGCGGCGGTTTCCGGCCAGGCGAATTGCACCCGCGGGAACGCCTGCTGCACGCGCCGGCGTCCGCTGCCGACCTCCACTACCAGTAGCCCTCCTGGATTGAGGTGCGCGGGCACCTCCGCAAGGATCCGGCGCACGTAGTCGAGCCCGTCGCGTCCTCCGCCCAGCCCGACCGCCGGCTCGTGGCGGTATTCGCGTGGCAGGGTTTTCATGCCGGCGGCGGTCACGTAGGGAGGATTCGAGACGATCAGGTCGTAATGTCTTCCGCGGAGCGCGGAAAACATGTCTGACCGGACCAGCCGGATGCGGCCTTTCAGGCGGTACCTCCCGACGTTGATCCGGGCGACCGCCAGTGCTGCTGGCGACAAATCGGCGGCATCCACCCTCGCACGGGGAAAAGCCCGGGCCAGCAGCACCGCCAGGCAGCCTGACCCGGTGCACAGATCGAGCGCGGATTGAATTGGGCCGGGGGCCGTGATCCACGGGGCGAGGCGCTCGTCGAGCAACCCGGCGACATGCGAGCGCGGCACCACTACGCGCTCGTCCACGTAGAAGCGCAACTTCCCGAGCCAGGCCTCCCGCGTCAAGTAAGCAGCAGGCTTGCGGCTGCGGATGCGGCGGTCGAAAACATCCAGCACGCGGCCCGCTGCGCGGGGCGCGGCTATCTTGCTCGCATCGGCATCGAATGGAAGACCCAGCGTGTGCAGCACGAGCCAGGCGGCCTCGTCACGCGCGTTGGTCGTGCCGTGGCCGAAAGCGAGGCGGGCGCGCCGGAAGCGCCGCGCGCCTTCCCGCACCAGCCCGCCGACAGTCCACGAGCGAGCGGCCACGAGGCTAGTGGCAGCTCCCGAACGGCGGAGCCTTGGTCAGGCGATGCCCGGGGTGCGACTCATCACCCA
>DATFVY010000137.1:0-7303 GCA_035259925.1 Burkholderiales bacterium | reverse complement strand
GGCCGCCAAGGCGCCAGGAACAAAATCAATATCAGCCGCAGATAAACGCAGACAAACGCGGACAAGACCGATACAGGGGAGAATGCTCATCCCTTGGGTTCCGACGTTGGGCAGTCAAAGCATGCAGCGCATATTGGTATTCCTGCTCCTTATCCCCTGTGGCGGCGCTTGGGCCGGTGAGCCAGCGTGCGGCGAGGGGCGGCCCAATGCCAGGTATGCCGGCACCATGATCGATGCCATGGCCCAGATCGAGGCTGCGCAGTCGCGTACCGTGTCGGAAGCCATGGACAAGTCCGGTATCGCGCGCATGGCGCTGTTCGCCCGCCTACACCGGAAACGCAACGGCGAACCAGAAGTCCTGTCGCTGAAAAGGCGCTTCCCTGACCGCTTCATCATGGGGACGCCGAAGCCATTCGATCAGGGCGGCGACCTGGGCGGCTGGTTTGTGGAGAAAACGATCTCCCATGTCCAGGATGGGCAGTATCAGTTCGTCGGCGAAATACTGTTTGCCCATGCGGACAAGGCCCACGGCGAGCAAACTCCGACAGGCGAGCGCTACGTCGCGCCCGACGGCAGGAACGTCACCAAGCTGCTGTCAGCGCTGGAGCAGCGCCGGGTGCCGGTGATGATTCACTGGGAAGTCTACGATTGGAATCGGGATTGGCCCGCGTTCCACGCGCTCTACGCCCGCTTTCCCGGCGTAATCTTTATCTGGCCGCATGCCGGCTTTGCCTCGCACGAGCAGGTCTCAACGGTCCTGTCGGCCCATCCCAACGTGATGGTCACGCTCTCGAAGAAAGAGAAAGAGAAGCACTCTCTTTCCAATCCGGGGAAAGCGGAGGCGTTGGGAGAGCCCGTTACCGACTCCTGCGGAAAGCTGCTGCCCGAGTGGCGCGAGCTGTTTGCCAAGTATCCGGATCGCTTCATGTTTGCGACGGACGCCCACAAGGACTCCCGGTGGGCGAGATACGTGGAAATCGTCGAACAGTGGCGCTACATTCTCGGCCAGCTGCCGGACCCGATCGCTCAATCGCTGGCGTGGCGCAATGCCGAGCGTACCTACACGGCCGCGCGTTAGCCGAGAGTAAACCGCCCCAAATCGCCAAGCTCCACGCGCTCGAACGGACGAAATGAGCCACATGTCTGACTGGATCACCGTAGCGAAGGTGGGCGAGCTGGCGCCCGGCAGCCACCGCGTGGTGGACGTCGACGGCGCGAGTGTGGCCGTGTTCAACATCGGCGGCGAGTACTACGCGATCGAGGACGTGTGCACGCACGACGGCGGGCAGCTCACCGGCGGGTCGGTCGAAGGCGATCAGGTGGTCTGCCCGCGCCACGGCGCGCGCTTCAGCATCAAGACCGGAGACGCGCTCACCGCGCCGGCCTACGAGCCCACCGCGAAATTCCCGGTGCGCGTCGAGAACGGCGTCGTCCAGGTTCGCGACGATCGCTGGGACTGAGGCGGCAGTGGCAGCCGCTTCGGGAGCGCCGCCGGCCACCGTCACGCGCGCCCAGTTCCTGAACCTTTTCGTCGCGGTCTTCCTGCCGATGTTCATGGCGGCGGTCGACCAGACGCTTCTCGCCACCGCGACACCGGCTATCGCGGAGTCGCTCGGCGGATTGCGCGACACGTCGTGGATCATGGTCGCCTACCTGCTCGCGGCCGCGGTCATCGCGCCGGTCTACGGGCGGCTGGGGGACTCGCGGGGCCGCCGCAACATGCTCCTCGTCGCGATCTCGGTCTTCGCACTGGGCTCGGCTGCCTGCGGGCTGGCGCAGTCCCTGCCGCAGCTCGTCGCGGGGCGCGTGCTCCAGGGGCTGGGCGGCGGCGGGCTGATGGTGCTCTCGCAGGCGATCATCGGCGAGCTGGTGCCGCCCTTCGAGCGCATCCGCTTCCAGGGCTATTTCGCGCTGGTGTTCACGACCGCGAGCGTCACGGGACCGGTGATCGGCGGGCTCGTCGTGGCGCACCTCAGCTGGCGCTGGCTGTTCTTCGCCAACCTGCCGCTCGTCGCGTTCGCCGCGTGGCGGCTCTCCCGGCTCCCGCTTGGCGAGCGCCACGCGCGACCGGAGGGAACGGACGTACCCGGTCATGTACTCTTCGCCATCGGGGCGCTGGCGGTCCTGTTCTGGCTCACCTCGGGCGGGCACCGGTTCGACTGGCTTTCCGCTACCAGTCTCGCCGTCTTCGCCATCGCCGCGGTGTCCCTGGGGTTGCTGTTCCGGCACGAGCGCCGCCATGCCGCGCCCTTCCTTCCGGTGGAACTGCTGCACGAGAAGGCGATCCGGCTTTCCGCCGTGCTGGTGTCGCTATTCGCGGCCTGCCTGTTCGCGATGGTGTTCTTTCTCCCGGTGTACCTGCAGCTCGGTCACAAGGTCAGCGCCGATGTGGCCGGACTGCTGCTGCTCCCCCTAACCGCCGGGCAAGTCACCGCGGCGATGACCGCGTCCTTGATCCTCCGGCGCACGGGCGAGCCGCATATCGTGCCGGTCGTCGGCATGTCGATCTCGAGCGCGGCGCTGCTCCTGCTCGGCCTGCTGCCGCCGCACATGGGGCTCGTCATCGTGCTGGGCTTCGTCACGGGGCTCGGATTCGGCTCGGTCATGCCGATCAACCAGGTCGTGATGCAGACGGTCGCGGGGCGCGCCCGCCTCGGGGCGGTGACTGCAATGAGCTCGCTGGCGCGGTCGACCGGAGGCGCAGCCGGCGCCGCGCTGTTCGGCGCGATCATTTTCGCGATGATGCCGGTGTCCGACCGGCAATCGCTCGCGCAGCAGGTCTCCACGCAAGATCTGGAGGTCGTGATCAGCGCTTTCCACCGCGGCTTCCTGTGCGTGGCGGCACTCGCGGCGCTTGCCGCCTTCGTCGCGAGCCGCATCCCGCGCATCGCGCTCTGGGAGCGGCCGAAGGGTATCGAGGCAGCGAGCGACGGCTAGCCGGCCCGGTTATCATTCCGCCCGCATGGACACCCTGACCCACGCGCTCTCCGGCGCGCTGCTCGCGCGGGCGACGGCGCCGGCGCAGATCGATGAGAAAACCCTGCCGCTCGGCCGGCGCCTGTTCGTTGGTTTTCTCGCCGCCGCCGCCCCTGACCTCGACTTCGTCATCAGCTACGTCGGCCCGGTCGAGTACATCCTCCATCACCGGGGGGTGACCCACTCGCTGATCCTGCTTCCGCTATGGGCGTTACTGCTCGCTGGGCTGTGCGCGGCGATCGGGCGGGACCGGCCGTGGCGGGCCTATTTCGGCATCATCGCGATGTGTCTCGGCATCCACATCGCGGGCGACTGGATCACGTCGTTCGGCACGATGGTGCTCGCGCCTTTCTCCGACCTGCGCGTGGGCATCGGCACGACGTTCATCATCGACCTGTGGTTTACCGGCATCATCCTCGGCGGCCTGGTCGCGGCGGCGGTGTGGCGCCGCTCGCCCGTTCCGGCGATCGCCGGGCTCGCCGCGCTGTGCGGCTACGTCGCCTTCCAGGGCGTGATGCTGCAGCGCGCGATCGATTGGGGAGAGGCCTACGCGAAAGACGCCGGGTTGAAGAAGGCGGAGGTCATGGCGCAGCCGCGGCCGGTCTCCCCATTCAACTGGCTGGTGATCGTGGAGAGCGGCGACGACGTGCGCTACAGCCTGGTCAACCTGGTGCGACGCGAGGGGCCGCGGCTTGCGCCCGATGCCGGGTTCATCGCGCGGCTCGATGCTGTTTACCTGCCGCTGGCGGAGGCGCAGTGGGTCCACGCTACCCGCTTCGGCACTTCGGATGCCGAGCGCGCGATTGCGCGCGAAGCCTGGAGTCAGCCGCGGTTCGCTTTCTACCGCTGGTTCGCCGAGCACCCGGTGCTGCTGCGTGTGGATGCCGGCAACCCCTCGACCTGCGCGTGGTTCCAGGACCTGCGCTTCTTCACGCCGGGGCGCGACTCCTGGCCGTTCCGCTACGGCATGTGCCGGGAGGAGGGCGGACGCTGGGAACTTTTCCAGCTGTTGGGAGACTCTACGCGGATAGCAGTCCGTTAGAATGGAAGCCATGCGGGGCAAAACCTTCCTGTTCGTCGCGGCGTTGCTGGCGGGCGCTCTCGTCGCATGCCAAACCGTCGAGACCACCAAGCCGGGGGCGGTCGGCGTGGACCGCAAGCAGAGCATGTTCCTCTCCGCGAAGGAGGTGGACCAGAGCGCCTCGATCGCCTATCAGCAGGAGATAAAAAAGGCATCGGCCAAGAACGCGCTCAACCGAGACGCCGCGCAGACGGCGCGGGTCAAGCGAATCGCGCAGCGCCTGATCCCGGCTACCGAAGTGTTCCGCCCCGACGCGCCGAAGTGGGCGTGGGAGGTCAACGTCATTACCTCCGCCGAGGTGAACGCCTGGTGCATGCCGGGCGGCAAGATGGCGGTTTATACCGGGCTGATCGAAAACCTGAAAGTCACGGACGACGAGCTCGCCGCGGTGATGGGGCACGAAATCGCGCACGCCCTGCGCGAGCACGGCCGTGAGCGCGCTTCGCAGGCGGCGGTGCAGCAGGGGCTCCTCTCACTGGGCGGCGCCTTGCTGGGGTTGGGACAGGGCAGCATGCAGCTCGCCAGCATCGTCACCGACGTCACGTTCAACCTGCCAAACTCGCGCGAGCACGAGATCGAGGCCGACCGCGTCGGGGTCGAGCTGGCCGCGCGCGGGGGCTACGATCCGCGCGCCGCGGTTACGCTGTGGCAGAAGATGGGGCAGGCGGGCGGGGGCGCGCCGCCGCAGTTTCTTTCCACCCACCCCTCGCCTCAGAACCGCCAGAAGGACCTGACGGATTACGCGGCGCGCGTGATGCCGCTCTACAACGCTGCCAAGAAGTGATCGCAGTACCGGACGATTTCCCTTCGGTCTTCGAGGGCTCCGAGGCGCACGAGCGCGCCAGGGCGCTGGGAGAAGTGCGGGTCAATACCGAGCGCGGAGCCGAGCTCGAAGCGGAGCTTGCGCGCCGCATCGGGAAAGCGCGCGTCGCCGTCAATATCCGGGCCTACGCCCGCTTCTCGGAGAGCGTATTCCGGGACTGCGCCGAGTTGCGGATGATCTCGATCTGGGGCACGGGCACGGACAACATCGACCTCGCGGCCGCTGCACGCCATGGCGTTACCGTGTGCAATACGCCGGGCGCCAATGCCTACGCCGTGGCCGAGCACGCGGTCGCGCTGATGCTCGCAGCGGCGCGCCGGATCCCCCGCATAGACCGCGAGATGCGGGGCGGGGCGTGGCCGCGCGACATGCTGTCCCAGCTTTACGGCAAGACGCTGGGCGTATTCGGCACCGGCAGCATCGGCACGCGGGTGGCGGAACTGGGACGAGCGCTCGGCATGCAGGTGCTGACGTGGAGCGCCCGGCGTGACGGGCAGGCCGCCAGGGACGAAATCCTGCGCCGGTCCGATGTGATTACCCTTCACGTGCGGCTCGTCCCGGAGACGACGGGCTTCATCGCCCAGCGCGAGTTCGATCTGATGAAGTCCGGCGCGATCCTCGTTAACACCGGGCGCGGCGCGCTAGTCGATCGCGGAGCCCTGCATGCGGCGCTCACCGCCGGCCGGCTCGCTGGCGCCGGTCTGGACGTCTTTCACGACGAGCCGCTCAAGCCCGGCGACCCGCTGCTGGCCTGTGCCAACGCGGTGCTGTCGCCCCACAACGCGGGCCAGACGCCCGAAGTGAGGCGCGATGGCCTGCTGCGCGCGATAGAGAACGTCGAGAATTTTCTGGCCGGCAAACCGACGAACGTTGTCACGTCCTAGAGGAGGGACAGGGGACGAGGGTCGCGGGAAAACCCACTCGACACCCGACACTCAATCCCTCAGTCGAGCACGAGCGAGACGAGCCCGTCCGCCAGCTTGGGCTCGAACCAGGTGGACTTCGTGGGCATGACCTTGCCCGCTTCCGCGACGGCCATGAGGTCTTCCATGCTCGTGGGATGAAGCGCGATGCCGGCGGTCATCTCGCCGCTGTTCACGCGTTTTTCCAGCTCAGCGAGCCCGCGCGCGCCGCCCACGTAATCGATGCGCTTGTCGCGGCGCAGGTCCTTGATGCCCAGTATCGGCGCGAGCAGGTGGTCGGAAAGGAGCGTCACGTCGTGGCGCGCCACGGGATCGTCGGCGGGCACCAGCTCGCGGCGGATGACCAGGCGATACCACTTGCCGGCGAGGTACAGGCCGAATTCGCCCGGCTGCGCCGGCTTGACGGCCCTGGGGCTGTCCTGCACCGAAAAGCTCTTGCGCAAGCGCTCGAGGAAAGCCGCGGCGTCCATTCCGTTCAGACCGGCAACGACACGGTTGTAATCGAGGATCTGCAGCTGGTGGTGGGGAAAGTTCACCGTCAGGAAGCTGTTGTAGCTCTCTTCTCCCGTATGGCGCGGATTGGCCGCGCGGCGCTCGGCCGCGACGCGCGAGGCCGCCGCCGAGCGGTGGTGGCCATCGGCGATGTAGAGCGCCGGCATCGCATCAAAGGCCCGGGTCAGCAGCCCCTGGGTGCCGGCGTCGCGCACGACCCATAGCGAGTGGCGCACGCCGTTGTCGGCGGTCGCGTCCGCGTCCGGCGTGCCGACGGAGCAACGGGCGAGGATCTCGTCCACTTCCGGCGCCTTCGGATAGCCGACCATGACCGGGCCGGTATGGGCGTTCAGCGCGTCGATCTGGCGCACCCGATCCGTTTCCTTGTCGACTTGCGTATGCTCGTGCTTGCGGATGCGATTGGTCTCGTATTCCGCGATCGAGGCCGCGGCCACCAGGCCGGTCTGGGTGTGCCCGCCCATCACCAGGCGGTACACGTAGTAGCACGGCGCCGGGTCACGGACCAGCACGCCCTTGCGCGTCATGACGCCCAGGTTCTCCGCGGCCTTGGCATAGACTTCGGGCGCGTAGGGGTTGATTCCCAGCGGCAGGTCGATCTCGGGCTTGGAGATATGCAGGAAGCTCCACGGCTTGCCCGCAGCGCGCGCGCGCGCTTCGTCGCTGGACAGCACATCGTAGGGCGGGGCGATGACTTCGGCGGCCCGGCCGGGCGCCGGGCGCAGGCCGGCGAAGGGACGAATCAGTGACATGGCGGATGGCGAATGGCGGAAGGAAGGGCGCAATTCTACAGCGCATCACCCATTACCCATTACGCATCACCCGCTGCCGGGCGGAGGAGGAACGACGTAGCCCGGCACGGTCAGCCAGCGCCGGCGCAGGACTCTTCCCACCATCAGGCCGGCGACGAATCCGGCCAGGACGCTCATGAACAGCGTCTGGTTGCCCAGGGTGCGGAGATAGCGCGCTTCGATGCCGCGATCGAGCGCG
>DATFVY010000136.1:0-6599 GCA_035259925.1 Burkholderiales bacterium | reverse complement strand
GGATCGGCGTCGGTGCGGGCGAGGTCGGCGCACACCCGGATCATGGCCTTCAGGGTGACCGGCTTGGTGACCATGTAGTTGGGGTGCCCCCAGGCGTTGACCCACACCTTCTGGCACGCCTTGAGGAAGTCGCGCACGATGACGTAGTAGCGGTCGGTTTCCCGTGACGCGTGGCCGGAGCGCTGGATCTTGCGCCATTCCCCGCTGATCCAGCGGTGCAGCTCGTTGAACAGCTCCGCCTGCAGTATCCACTTCTCCTGCTGGCTGCGCCCGCCGAGGCGATTGATGCGGTACTTCAGCGGGCTGTCGCCCTCGCGGTAGAGCTTGTCCACCAGGCGCGCCGCGAAGCGCCGGTCGGGATCGGCCCAGGAAATGCGCTCGTAGAGGTCGACCAGGTGGCTCTTGTTGATGCGCGTCGGGGTGGAATTGATGATGACGAACATCTCCGCGGCAAAGTCCTCGCTGCGGCCGTCGAAGATCACGCACGGCACACTGATGTTGTTGCCCTCGCCCGGGCGCTCCCGCAGGTAGAAGTTCAGCGCGGCGAGGCGGTGCTGGCCGTCGATGATGAAGAACTTGGCGTTCGGCTCCTGCAGCTGGCCCACGCTCTGCTCGTTGCCGAGCGGCTGGAAGGTCAGCTTTTCATTGGTGAACAGCAGCACCGTACCCGGGATGGGGGGCTGGCCCACCGCCATCTCGTAGAAGTTCTTGAGCGCCCGCACCTTGGCGCGCGAGAGCTGCCTCTGGAATGCGGCGTCGTTGTGCTCCACCCGGGCGATGAACTGGGCGATCTCGTCGCTCTGGGAGATGACCTGGGGGGCAATCTGGTCCCCCTCACCGTAAAAGCGGCTGATGAAGCGCACCTTGGCAAGCACGTCCTTCGCCGGGTAGCTGACGAAATAGAAGATGCCGTCTTTCTGTCGGATGCGCGTGGCGAGCATGGCCTTGTTGTCCCGTTTCTTGGTCCCACCTGCGAACCGGAGGGGGCCCGCGTCCGGGCCCGTACCGGGGCGCATATTCTAGCGTTTTGAAGGCCATAGCGCGACCGAACCGACCCCCCCGGGACAGCCACGGCCGGGGGGTCAGAACGCTGTCATTTTCCGGGCCGACCGGGGCGCCCGGCGGCCGCCTTCAGGCCCTGATGAGGTCGAGCGGCGCGAAGCGTCCCCGGAGGGCGCGCGCCGAGTCCGCGCTCCACCAGCCCTCGAGGACGGTGGCATAGAGGTCGCGAAAATCCACCGCGTACAGCAGGTTGCCGCCGCCGTCCAGGCGCGTCAGCGCGGGAGGCTGCCCGTAGAGCCCGCCCTTCACTTTTCCCCCCAGCAGGAACTGGGCGCTCGCCGTGCCGTGGTCGGTGCCGTTGGAGCCGTTCTCCCGGGGACGACGCCCGAATTCGGCATAGGTCATGACCAGCGTCGAGTCCCAGCGTCCCAGCTCCACCAGGGCAAGACGCAGCGCCACCAGCCCCTCGGCGAGGTCCTTCAGCAGGCGGGCATGAATCGCGGGCTGGCCGCTGTGCGTATCGAAGCCGTTCAGAGAAACCTTGACGGCGGCGACCCCCGACCGCGAGGAAACCACCTGGGCCGCGGTGCGCACCGCATTGCCGAAGGGAGTGCGGGGAAACTCCGTGGCGAAGACGCGGTCGCTGGCGAGGCCCGCCGCGGCCTGCACGATGTCCTGCTCGACGCGCAGGACGTGGCCGAGCGCGGTGTTGCGCGCCGCCGCGGCCGGCGTGGCGAGCCGGGCCTGGCGCAGAAACTGCTGGGTGTTGGTCAGCGCGATTGCCCGCGCGCCGCCACCGACGAAAGGCCCCAGCTCCGCGCTGCCGACGATCACCGCGTCGGCGGCGAAGGATTTCGGCGTCGGCGTTGCCGCGAAGGCCCGCGTGAGCCAGCCCTCGACGAGATATTCGCTGCTCTTCGACCCGGTGTCCCAGATCTCGATCGAGCGGAAATGGGACAGATTCGGATCGGGGTAGCCCACGCCCTCCACGATGGCCAGCTCGCGGCCCTTCCAGATCCCCATCAGGGGCTCGAGTGCGGGATGCAGGCCCGCGCGTTGATCGAGCTGGAGCGCCGCGTCCCGCGCGATGGCGAGGCGCGGCCTGAGGGTGTAGTAGGCGGAGTCGGTGTACGGCACGACCGTGTTGAGCCCGTCATTACCCCCTTTCAGCTCCACCAGTATCAGCAGGCGGTCGTAGCTCGACCGCTGCGCGAACGCGGCAGGCGGCAGGATCGCCGTGACCGTTGCCGCGCCCACTGCACCCAGAAAATCACGCCTGTCCATCAATCCTTCCGTCAGTCATCAGCCGTCAGTCGTCACTTCAATTGATACACCGGATCCTGCGTAAGCTGCCGTATGAAGTCCATGCGATCCAGTCCCGGCAGCGGCTCGTTGACCGGGGCTGCCGCCAGGACCACGCGCTCGATGGCCTCCGGGCCGCGGCCGTCGAACTGCCCCAGCCAGCGGGCGCCGTCGAACTGGACTTCCATCATGGCGCGGATAAAGCGCTCGCGATTCTCCTGCTGCCGGGCCGTTGCCATGGGGTTGGCTCCATCCATCGCCGCGGCCAGCATGGGCCTCAGCTCCTCGGTCCGGAACAGGCGCTCAAGAAAGGTCTTGCGCGCGAGCAACGTCGTCGAATTGATCCAGGCTTCGCCGCCCGCCCAGCCCTTGACGTTGGGCGGCGCAAACAACACCTGGCCGAGCTGGCTGGTCGTCACTACGAAGGGCATGACATCGCCGGTGGTGAACTGGAACTGGCGCAGCGTGCCGACGACGATATCGACCGGGGACTTGATCAGCGCCGCGCGGTTGTGGCTGGCATAGAAGGCATCCGAAACCAGGAGCGCGCGCAACGCGGCCCTGATGTCATAGCGGGAGGCGCGGAAGAGGTCCGCGATGCGCCGCACCTCGGCGGAGTCGGGCTGGAGGGAGACGAACTCGCGCCACAGCTTCGTGACGATGAGCTGCGCAGTCTGCGGCTGGGCCAGCAGCAGCTCGAGCACGGCGTCGCCGTCCAGGTTGCCGGTGCGGCCGAGCACGGTCTTCGTCCCGTCGTCGTGCAGCATGGGGCGGAACATGAAATCGCCCGTGTCGATGTTGATACTCCAGCCGGTGAAGGCGCGCGCCGCTTCCTTGATATCGCGCTCGGTGTAATTGCCCTCCCCCAGCGTAAACAGCTCCATGACCTCGCGGGCGAAGTTCTCGTTCGGCTGGCCCTTGCGGTTGGACGCGCTGTCGAGATAGACCACCATCGCCGGATCGCGCGCCACGACTCGCAGCATCTCGCCGAAGTTGCCGAACGCGTGCTGCCGCAACAGCACGTTCTGGCGGTACATCAACTGGGGCGAGCGCACCTTGCGTACGCTGGACACGAAATGGTTGTGCCAGAACAACGTCATCTTCTCGTTGAGCGGGGACGCGGTCGTGAGCATTTCGGTGAGCCACCACGACTGCAGCTCGAACCCCTGCTGGAAGATCTCGCGCACGGCCAGCTTGCGCTCCTCGGCGCTCATGCCCCGCAAGCGGCGTGGAGACTCGAAGCCGGCTGCCCACGCGGGCGGCGGCGTCGCCGCGGGCCGCCCGGCTCCGGCCAGCAGGCGGTCCACCGCCTGTTCGCGGGTGAGGACGGCGTAGGCGTCTATCTCGGCGGGTGTAGCGGAGAAGCCGGTGCGATTCAGCAGGTGCCGGGCATCATCGAAGCCCAGCGGCGCGCCCGCCGCGAGCGCGGACGAGCAGCCGAGGACGGCGAGAAGAACCAGGCGAACCATCGTTGTTCAGCGGCGTTGGCAGGCTCAACCTTGCTGTTTCGGGCGCTGCTCGCGCCGCTGTTCTCCCTTCTCCTTCAACTCCCGGCACCGGTCCGGGTTTTCCTTGCACCACTGCTCGCGCCGCGCCTGCAATTCCTCCTTGCACTTCTCGGGGTTGGCCTTGCACCATTCGCGACGCTTGTCTGCCTTTTCCTTCAGCTCCCGGCACTTTTCCGGGTTGTCCTTGCACCACTGCTCACGCCGCGCCTGCAATTCCGCCCTGCACTTCTCGGGGTTGGCCTTGCACTCATCCCGCCATTTCTCAACCTTCGCCTTCGCCTCGCGGCACTGCTCGGGATTGTCCTTGCACCACTGCTCGAGGCGGGCCTTGTACTCCTCCCGGCCCTTGCCGGGCGCGCCGTCGGCGGCAAGGGACAGGGTCGCCGCTGCAGCCAGCACTGCGATAGTAGCCACGGTGAATAGCTGTTTCATGCTGGTCGCAGGCTTGACCCGGCACTGGTCACCGGTCACTGGTCACTGGTCACCGATTTGAAGCTAGCGGCGATAGATCTCGCGGTCGGCGCGGTCGACGTCCTTCCGCAGATCACGGCGCTCCTGGTCGGTCAGCCGATTGGGCTGGCCCTTACCGTGGTCGACGCGCTTGTCGCCGTCGCGCTTGGCCGGTGGAGGGCCTTTCTTCACGGGTTGAACTGGTTGCTTTTGGCCCTGCATACGGGGCCCCGGCCCCTGGCGCCAGTCGCGAGCGTCCGCTACAGGCGCCGCGAGCAGGGTGCCTGCACAAAAAGCCGCCAGCAACGTCTTCACGAAGTTCCTGCGCACTTGTACCCCCGCCACCGGGCTGCTGCGTTGTGTATGACGCATTATCGCATCACGCTCGACCAACCAACGCGCCGCCCCCATCCGGAGGTCATGCCGGCGCATGTTTTTTGTAACAATATGTTTCCCGGCGCATCCAAGGCAATAGACTCTTACAAAGATTTCACCAACCTTACCCCCACCCGATACCATTGCGACCATGTCCGAAGCCAAGACCAAGGTGCTGGTCGTCGATGACGACGCCCGGCTGCGCGAGCTGCTCAACCGCTACCTGAGCGAGCAGGGAATGGCGGTGCGCGCGGTCCACGACGCCAACGAAATGAACCGGCAGCTCGCGCGCGAGCGCTACGATCTCATGATCCTCGACCTCATGCTGCCGGGAGAGGACGGGCTCTCGATCTGCCGGCGGCTGCGCGGCGGCGGCGAGAACATGCCCATCATCATGCTGACGGCGAAGGGCGACGACGTGGAGCGCATCGTGGGACTGGAGATCGGTGCGGACGACTACGTGCCCAAGCCGTTCAACCCCCGCGAGCTCCTCGCGCGGATACAGGCGGTGCTGCGCCGCCGCCCGCCCGCGCCCCCGCCGGGCGCGCCGGCCACGGAGCCGCAAGTCGTGGAGTTCGGAGCGTTCCGCTTCAATCTCGCGGCGCGCAACCTGACCAAGAACGGGCACGCTGTCCCCCTCACCACCGGCGAGTTCGCGCTGCTCAAGGTGCTGGTCATGCACCCGCGCGCGCCGCTGTCGCGCGACAAGCTGATGGAACTGGCGCGGGGCCGCGAGTTCGGCGCCTTCGACCGCTCCATCGACGTGCAGGTGTCGAGGCTGCGCAAGCTGATCGAGGACGACCCCTCCAAGCCGGCCTACATCCAGACGGTGTGGGGGTTCGGCTATGTCTTCATTCCCGACGGCAAGAATGCTGACGCGAGTGACAGGTGACGAGTGACAAGTGACGAGGGCTAGAAAACCGAGCGTGCCTGCCTCACGTCACCCATCACCCGTCAGTCGTCACGCCCTATGACTTTCTTCCCCCGCACGCTGTTGTGGCGCAGCGTGCTGCTGATCGCGCTGCTCCTCGCGGTGGCGCACCTCTCCTGGCTGCAGATCTTCCGCTTGAGCGAGCGCGAGCCGCGCGCCCGCCAGGTCGCGCAGCAGATCGCGAGC
This sequence comes from Burkholderiales bacterium, assembly GCA_035259925.1. Taxonomy (GTDB): domain Bacteria; phylum Pseudomonadota; class Gammaproteobacteria; order Burkholderiales; family SG8-41; genus SG8-41. The sequence continues at coordinate 845 of DATFVY010000136.1, read as the reverse complement.
GTGGTCAACCTCACCCGCGCTGCGCTGGTCACGGCCGATCCGTCCAAGCGCCTGCAGCTGCTGCAGGAGCTGTCGCGGGAGGAAGGCATACAGGTCTACGTGGGGCATCCCGGCGAGCGCGTGAGCCCGCTGCCGGAGCGCCCCTTCCTCCAGCTCGTGGCGACCGAGATCCGGCGGCAGCTCGGCGCCAATACGCGGCTCGCCGTCAACCGCGACGGCGTGCGCGGCGCGTGGGTGAGCTTCGATATCGATGGCGACGAGTACTGGGTGTTCCTGCCGCGTTCGCGCCTGGAGCGCAATGACCCCCTGCGCTGGATCGGCTGGGGCGCGCTGGTGCTCGCGCTGGCGCTGATCGGCGCTTTCCTCATAGTGGCCCGCGTCAACCGCCCCCTGCGGCAGCTGGCGGTCGCGGCCGACCAGATCGGGCACGGCAAGACGCCGCAACCGGTCGCCGAAACCGGTCCCGCGGAAATCAGCACCCTCGCCCGCGCGTTCAACCAGATGTCGGCGGATCTGAAGCGCCTCGACGACGAGCGCGCCTTGCTGCTCGCGGGTGTATCGCACGATCTGCGGACGCCGCTATCCCGTATCCGCCTCGGGCTCGAGATGATGGACGAGAAGGAAGCCGGGCTGAAGTCCGGCATGGTGCAGGACGTCGAGGACATCGACGCGGCGATCAGCCAGTTCCTCGAATTCGCCCGGATCTCGACCGGCGAAGCCGTCGTGCCGGACGGCGATCTCAATGCGCTCGCGCGCGAGGTGTGCGACCGTTATGCCCGCTCCGGCAAGTCGCTGACCGCGCGCTTCGCGCCGCGCCTGCCGCCGCTCCCCCTGCGCCCGCTGGC
>DATFVY010000135.1:0-2816 GCA_035259925.1 Burkholderiales bacterium | reverse complement strand
AGACGCGGCTGCTGGCGTTGATCGCCGCGCTGCTCGGTCTCATCACCGCCCTGCTCCTCCTGCGCTGAGCTCCTCGGACGCCCGGGTATCGCCCTAATATAGAATGAGCGCGCCGCCGGCGGCGCATTCCTGACGGGGAGATTCGCGCATGCTGCTTAGCTTCGTGGTTGCCTATCTCGTGGTTACGATCGCTGTCGGATTGTGGGCAGCGACCCGCGTGCGCAACTCAAGGGACTACGTGGTCGCCGGTCGCAGCCTTCCCCTCTATATCAACGCGGCAACCGTTTTCGCCACCTGGTTTGGCGCGGAAACGGTGCTGTCGGTTTCTGCCACTTTTGCCAAGGACGGCCTGGGCGGCATCATCGCAGACCCGTTCGGCGCGTCCTTCTGCCTGGTGTTCGTGGCGCTGTTCTTCGCCCGCGCTTTCTACAGGATGGATCTCCTCACCATCGGGGACTTCTACCGCAAGCGCTACGACAAGCCGGTCGAGGTAATCACCAGCCTCGCCATCACCGCCTCCTATCTGGGATGGACTTCCGCTCAGCTCACTGCGCTGGGCCTGGCGTTCTCGGTGCTCTCGCAGGGCGCGATGTCGCTCAACGAGGGCATCGTGCTCGGCATGGTAATCGTGCTCGTCTACACGATCTGGGGCGGGATGTGGTCGGTGGCGCTGACCGACTTCTTCCAGTCGATCGTCATCTTCGTCGGGCTCATCGCCATCGCCTTCCTGGTGAGCGACATGGCGGGCGGCGCAGGCAAGGTCATCACGGCGGCAGCGGAGGCCGGAAAATTCGAATTCTGGCCCAAGGGAGGCGCCAGGGAATGGCTGTTGTTCGTCACTGCCTGGCTGACGCTAGCCCTGGGATCGATCCCGCAGCAGGACGTCTTCCAGCGCGTGACTTCCGCCAAGGACGAGCGCACCGCGGTCAAGGGCACCCTCGTCGGCGCGCTCGTCTATTTCTGCTTTGCGTTCGTGCCGATCTTCATCGCCTACTCGGCGGTGGTCATCGACCCGGGGCTCACCAAGCTGTTCGCGTCCGATGACGCGCGCGAGGTGCAGCGCATCCTGCCCGAGTTGATTCTTAACCGCATGCCGATGTGGGCGCAGGTCCTGTTCTTCGGGGCATTGCTGTCGGCGATCTTGTCCACCGCCAGCGGAGCGCTGCTCGCGCCGACCGCCCTGTTCACGGAAAACGCCCTCAGGACGTTCTTCCCCTCCATGAGCGACCGGCGTTTCCTGGTCACGCTGCGGATCGTGCTGGTGCTGTTCGCCGTGGCGGCGCTGCTTTTTGCCCTGAACTCCCGCAGCACGATGTACGAGATGGTTCAGAACGCCTACAAGGTGACGCTGGTCGGGGCCTTCGTGCCGCTGGCCGCCGGGCTGTTCTGGAAGCGCGCCACAACCCAGGGCGCGCTGCTTGCCGTGGTCTCCGGCATTTCCGGCTGGCTGCTGATGGAGGGCGCGGCCGCCGACGCTCTCGTTCCGCCGCAGCTGGTCGGGCTGCTCGCCGCCATTGCGGGCATGGTGCTGGGCTCGCTGCTGCCGCAGCGCTACGGCAGGACGGCAGCGGCCTGATCGTCCCGCGCGCCGCTCCATGACGTCTTCGCCGTCGTCCGGGCCGGGGTGGTATCCCTGGCTCAAGGCCGCAATCTTCGGTCTGCTTGCCTGGAACACGGCGGTGTACGTGTTCACAGGCACCGCGAGCGAGGCGCTCGATTCGGTCGCTTGGCTCACCTTGCTGGTGGCGTTCGAGCTCGAGACGGGCTTCCGCGGCCGTTTCGCGGAAGGGCGTGCCGCTGGCGTGCTCCGCGCTGTCAGGCTCGCCGCGGCGATGGCGCTCGTCGCGGCGGGAATCGGATACGTGCGCGCCGGCGAGTGGCTCGATGCCTCGAACATGGGGTTATGGGTCGCGGTCGTGGCGCTGCTTGAACTCGAGGTGCGCTATCCGGCAGCCGTCGCGGCGCGTCGCAGGCAATTCACGGCGGTCGCCGTAACGCTCTACAGCTCGCTGGCTACCCTGGTCCTGGTCTGGGCATGGCAGGGCGAGTGGTTCGATGCCTACGACGCGGCGCTGTGGCTCGTCGCGTTTGCGACGATCGAGGTCGACGTCTTGCGCATCCCGCTCGGCGCCCTTGCCGGGCGCGACGCCCGCACATGATCAATACCCTGCTCGTGGCGCTGGCCGTGGCAGCAGGCGTCCCGGCGCTGGTCGGCGTGCCGCTGCGCTGCTGGCAGATCGCAACCGGGCGCTTTCGCTCCCGGATCCCGCAGCACGCGCTCGCGCGCGCGACGTTCCGGGTATTTGCCGCCCTGTTCCTGGTGCCCAACGTGCTGGCGTGGGCCTACGTGCTCCACGCCGGTTACCAATACCTGGCCTGCGGCAGCGGGTGCGAGCAACGCGGGGTGGCGGCTGTCATCGCCATCGGGTTTCTCGGCTGCGCCTACGTCCTGCTCGAAGGCTTCCTGCTCACCGCCCGCCGCCGCGTTGTCCCCGACCAGTGAGTCTGCACACGCCCGGTCGATGAGGGAGCTATACTGACCCGTGATGCCCAGACTCCTCGCTGTCCTATTGTTTCTTTCCGTCGCGTCCGCCCCCGTGGGCGCCGCGGACCCGCAAGCCAAGGGGACGCCGAAGCGGGAAGCCCCCGTCGCCGTGGGCGACCTCGCGCCCGATTTCACCCTCGAAGACCAGGACGGGCGCAGGCACAGCTTGTCGGCGCAGCGCGGCAAGCAGCCCGTCGTGCTGGTGTTCTACCGCGGCTACTGGTGACCCTACTGCACTCGGCAGTTTGCCGAGTTGAGATCGCTCCTCAAG
>DATFVY010000134.1:0-6556 GCA_035259925.1 Burkholderiales bacterium | reverse complement strand
TTCGACGTGATCCTGCCCGACCCGATCCCGGAGAAAGGGCGGGTGCTGACCGAGATGTCGCTGTGGTGGTTCAAGAAGCTCGGGCACGTCATACCCAACCACCTGACCGGAGTCGCCCCCGAATCGGTCGTCGCGCCCGGCGAGCGCGGCCAGGTCAGCGGGCGCGCCATGGTGGTGCGCAAGTTCAAGCCGCTCATGATCGAGGCGGTGGTGCGCGGCTACATCATCGGCTCGGGCTGGAAGGACTACCAGAAGACCGGCATGGTGTGCGGCATCAAGCTGCCCGCGGGCCTTAAGGAGGCGCAGAAACTGCCGGAGGTGATATTCACCCCGGCCACCAAGGCGCCGGCGGGCAGTCACGACGAAAACATCTCCTACGCCGAAGCGCAGAAGATCGTCGGTGCGGAGCTCGCGGCGAGGGTAAGGGATGTTTCCATACGCCTCTACAGCGAGGCGGCGGACTACGCGAAGAGCCGCGGCATCATCATTGCCGACACCAAGTTCGAGTTCGGAGTGGACGGCGCCGGCAAGCTCTTCCTGATCGACGAGATCCTCACTCCGGATTCCTCGCGCTTCTGGCCGGCGGCGGAATACCGCGTCGGCGCGAGCCCGCCTTCCTTCGACAAGCAGATCGTGCGCAACTGGCTAGAGACCCAGCCTTGGAACAAGAAGCACCCCGCACCACGGCTGCCGGCGGACATCCTCAGGAAGACCTCGGAGAAGTACCAGGAAGTCCTCAGGCTCTTGACCACCTGACCGTCGGTCAAGAGCGTGACTCGCGACTCGTGACTCGTGACTCGAAAGATGCTCCGCGGGTAGCGGCTGAAGCACGATCCGCGACCCGCGACCCGCGAGTCACGCGACCGACGCCAAGATGAGCGACCGCGAGCTCACGGCGGCGGTTGCCGTGTTACGCGCCGGTGGGCTGGTGGCCTTCCCCACCGAGACTGTCTACGGGCTCGGTGCCGACGCGTCGAATACCGCTGCCGTGCGCAGGATCTTCGAGGTCAAGGGCCGCCCGGCATCGCACCCGGTGATCGTGCATCTCGCCGACGCCGTGCAGCTCGCGAACTGGGCGCGCGATATTCCGGAGAGCGCCCGCAAGCTCGCACGGAAATACTGGCCGGGACCGCTCACCCTCATCCTCGAGCGCGCGCGCGGCGTGAGCGACGCCGTCACCGGGGGGCAGGACACGGTGGCGCTGCGCGTGCCGTCCCACCCGGTGGCGCAGCAGCTGCTGGCGCGCTTCGGCGGCGGCATTGCAGCGCCTTCCGCCAATCGCCACGGGCGCGTCTCCGCGACGACCGCGGAGCACGTGCGCCGGGAGTTCGGTGCCGCGGTGGACTGCGTGCTCGACGGCGGGGCCGCCGAGGTCGGTATCGAATCCACGATCGTTGACCTGTCCGGCGGGAAGGCGACCCTGCTGCGCCCCGGCTCGATAGCCGGGGAGGAGATCGAGCGCGCGCTGGGCATGCCGCTCGCCGCGCCCGCGCGGGATGCGCCGCGCGCGCCCGGCACTCTCGCCGCGCACTACGCGCCGGAGACACCCCTGACGCTGGTGGAGGGCGACCTGCTCGCCGAGCTCGCCGCGACGCTGACGCGCCAGGGGAAGAAGGTGGCAGCGCTGGCCTTGACGGAAGCCCGTCCCCTGTTCCCCGCCGTGACCTGGCTGGCCGCGCCGTCCGATGCGGCCGGCTATGCGCGCGCTCTCTACGCGAACCTGCGCGCGCTGGACGCCGTCGGTTGCGACGCGATCCTGGTGGAGCGGCCGCCGCAGGACGCGGCCTGGGTCGCGATCAACGATCGCCTGAGCCGGGCGGCGGCGGGCTCGTTCTTCCCGGATGCGCCCTGAAAACCACCCCCCTGAAACAAAAACGGCGCCGCTCGGGCGCCGTTTCCACAGGAAAACGCGGCTTCAGCGGGGCGCCGCGGGATCCGTGATCGCGGCGCGCCTTGCCTTCACCGCGGGCAGGACCATGACGACGACGATCAGCGCCGTCGCGATCATGAAGCCGAGGCTGATCGGTCGCGTGAAGAACACGGTCGGGTCGCCGCGTGATATCAGCAGCGCCCGCCGCAGGTTCTCCTCCATCAGCGGACCCAGCACGAAGCCGAGCAGCATCGGCGCCGGCGGCATCTCCAGCTTCATCCAGATGAAGCCGATGATCCCGAAGATCGCCGTGAGGTAGAGCTCGAACGGGCTGTTGTTGACGCTGTAGATGCCGATGCAGGAGAACGCCATGATGGCGGGGAACAGCAGCCGGTACGGCACCTTCAGCAGCATGACCCAGAGGCCGACCAGCGGCAGGTTGAGGATCACCAGCATCGCGTTGCCGATCCACATGCTCGCAACCAGGCCCCAGAAGAGGTCCGGCTTCTGCGTCATCACCTGCGGCCCGGGGGCGATGCCCTGGATGGTGAGCGCGCCCAGCATGAGCGCCATCACCGCGCTCGCGGGTATGCCGAGAGTCAGCGTCGGAATGAACTTGCACTGGGCGTCGGCATTGTTCGCGGACTCAGGGCCGGCGACGCCCTCGATCGCGCCCTTGCCGAAGCGCGACGGGTCCTTGGCGAGCTTCTTCTCCAGCATGTAGGACGAGAACGAGGCGATCGCCGGGCCGGTTCCCGGCAGCACGCCGAGGAACGCGCCGATGCCCGTGCCTCGGGCGATAGGCCCCATGGAGACCTTCAGATCGTGCATGGTGGGCATCAGGCCCGAGAGCTTGTTGGTGAATACCTTGCGCTCTTCGGGGTCGCCCAGGTTGGCGATGATCTCGCCCACCGCGAACACGCCCACGGCGATGACGATGAAGCCGATGCCGTCGGTCAGTTCCGGGACGCCGAAGCTGTAGCGCGCCATGCCCGAGTTGACGTCGGTGCCGACGATGCCGAGCAGCAGCCCCATCACCACCATCGCCAGCGCCTTGGTGATGTTGTCGCCGGCCAGCACCGCCGCCGCGACCAGGCCCATCAGCATGAGCGAGAAGTACTCCGGCGCGCCGAATTTGAGGGCGACCTCGGCAAGCGGCGGCCCGAACAGCGCGATGATGAGGGTGCAGACCGTGCCGGCGAAAAACGAGCCGATCGCCGCGATCGCGAGCGCGGGTCCCGCGCGCCCCTGGCGCGCCATCTGGTAGCCGTCGATGCAGGTCACCACCGCGGCGGTCTCGCCCGGGAGATTGACCAGGATGGCGGTGGTGGAGCCGCCGTACTGCGCGCCGTAGTAGATTCCCGCCAGCATGATCAGTGCCGCCACCGGCGGCACGTTGAAGGTGATCGGCAGCAGCATGGCGATCGTCGCGAGCGGGCCGATGCCCGGCAGCACGCCGATCAGGGTGCCGAGGAACACCCCGATGAAGCAATACCACAGGTTCTGGAGGGTCAGGGCGACCGTGAAGCCGAATACGAGATTGTTGAAGAGTTCCATCTTAGTAGCCCCACAGTCCCTTGATGAGCGGATAAGGCAGACCCAATCCCTTGATGAACATGAACACGGAGAGGACGGTCAGGCCGATGGTCAGCAAGGAGACCTCGACGACCTTGAACTCCCTTCCCGCGAGGGCCGAGAGCGGTATCAGTGCCAGCATCGCGGGAATGAAGCCGGCCTCCTCCATCAGATAACCGAACACGACGGTCGCGAGCGGCAGCACGATCAGCGCGCGGAACGACCAATGGGGCTTGATCTTCTCGTTGTTCTTCACGCCCATCATCATTACGGCGACCCCGAACGCGACCATCATGCCGCCCAGCACGGTCGGGAAGTATCCCGGCCCCATGCGCAGCGCCGAGCCGAAGGGGTAATCGCGGGCGATCCACATCCCCACCGCGCCGAGGACTATGTAGAAGAGACCGGCAAAAAAATCCCGGTTATAGCGCCAATCGAATTTCATGCTGCGTCTCCTCCGTTGGGAGCGGCTGCGGATGCGTGCGGATGACAGGCCGGGCGTGACACGTGCGGCTCCCCCTCGTCTGATGTGATTGGACCCCGGATACTCATCGGTCTTACGGCCTTCCCGTCCTCCAGCGCCGGGGCAAAAAGCGCCTCGGACAGACCGCAACCTGTTATTGGAACCACGCGCCGCCAGCGTCGGCGCAGTCCACCATGTGTGGCCGATAATAGCCGAGTTTTTATGGAATGGCGAGCATTCCAGCCGTAGGATCGGGCTCGATTTTGATGCACTGCAGCGGCGCTGAATTGGTGCAAAAACGCCTAACTTACCCGAGCCTTACGGCACCCCTGCGCAGGCCCTATGGCCTCAGGGCGCGAATGCAGTAGCTGGCCCACTTGAGGCATGAGCTCCGGTTTCATGCCTGGGAAAAAATGATCGGCGCCGGGCAATCAGGCCGCTGACGGGCGCGCCGGGACGGTTCTTATCGCCGTGGGCACCGAGCACCGGCATGCGGAAATTTTTCGGCAGCGTGATCTCACCGGATATGCCGATTGGGATCCACGGCGTCGGCATGGAGTCTCGCCCGCGCAAGCGGGGCAGGCAAGGCGCGAGACGGTGTAGCCGAAAGGGCACACGGCGTTTTGAGTTTTGTGCAGCGCAAGAGTAGTATTCACGCGCCTCATACCGGGCCCGCGATCTTGGCCGACGGCTTACATACGCGGCAAACTCGTGCCGCGCTTACCCTGCTCGCGCTCGGCATCGTCTTCGGCGATATCGGCACGAGCCCCCTCTACGCGGTCAAGGAGACGTTCGCGCCCGGTCACGGCATAGAGCTCACGACCGCGAACGTGCTGGGCGGCCTGTCGACGATATTCTGGGCGCTGATGATCGTCGTGTCGCTCAAGTACGTGACGCTCATCATGCGCGCGGACAACCGCGGCGAAGGCGGCATCATGGCGCTGGTCGCACTCGCCTCGGCCTCCATCAAGTCGCACCCGGAATGGCGGCAGCCCCTGCTCGTGGCGGGGGCGGTCGGCGCGTCGCTGTTCTACGGCGATGCAGTGCTGACGCCCGCGATTTCGGTGCTGTCGGCGGTCGAGGGCCTCGAAGTCGGCACCTCCGCGCTGAAACCCTACGTGCTGCCGGTGGCGGTAGGCGTGCTGATCGCGCTCTTCGTATTTCAGCGGCACGGAACGGCGGCAGTGGGCGCCTTGTTCGGTCCGGTCACCCTGTTGTGGTTTCTCGCGCTTGCCGCCGCAGGCATCCACGGCATCGTCCAGAACCCCGCGGTGCTGGGCGCGCTCAATCCGTGGCACGCCTACGAATTTTTCCACAGCCACATCCTCGCCTCGTTCGTGGTGCTGGGATCGGTGGTCCTGGCCGTCACCGGCGCGGAGGCGCTCTACGCCGACATGGGCCACTTCGGCAGGGGGCCGGTGCGGCTCGCCTGGTTCGGCCTGGTGTTCCCCGCCCTGGTCCTCAACTACTTCGGACAGGGGGCATTGTTGATCGCGAACCCCGCCGCGCTGCAAAACCCGTTCTACCTGCTGGTGCCGGGATGGGCGCTCTACCCGATGGTCGCGCTTGCGACAGCCGCGACGGTGATCGCCTCGCAGGCGACGATATCCGGCGCCTACTCGATCACCAAGCAGGCGATCCAGCTCGGCTTCCTGCCGCGCATGAACATCCAGCACACCTCGGCCAGCATCATGGGCCAGGTCTACATTCCGACCGTGAACTGGCTCCTGCTCGCCGCGGTGATGGCGGCGGTGATCGGTTTCGGCTCCTCTTCCGAGCTCGCCTCGGCCTACGGTGTCGCGGTCACCGCGACCATGCTGGTGGATAGCGTGCTCACCTTCTTCGTGATCCGCTACGGCTGGGGCTATCCGCTCGCGCTCTGCCTTGCCGCGACCGGCTTCTTCCTGGTGGTGGACATCGCCTTCTTCTCGGCGACGCTGCTCAAGATCGCCGAGGGCGGCTGGTTCCCGCTCGCCATCGGCGGCGTCGTGTTCGTCTTCATGACGACGTGGCGGCGCGGGCGCGAGATTCTTTTCGACCGGCTGCGGTCATCAACCGTGCCCCTGGAGCCGTTCCTGGAATCGCTGTTCCGCGACGCGCCCCGCCGCGTCCCGGGCACCTCCGTGTTCCTGACCGCGACCCCGGATGTCGCGCCGCACGCGCTCCTGCACAATCTCTATCACAACAAGGTGCTGCACGAGCGCGTGGTGTTCCTGACCGTGGCGGTGAAGGACGTGCCGGCGGTGCCGCTTGGCGAGCGCGTCGCGATCGAGCCGCTCGGCCGCGACTGCTACCGGGTAACGTTGACCTTCGGCTTCATGGACGAGCCCGACGTGTGGGGGTCGCTCTCCCAGCTCTGCCCGGCCAAGGGCATGGAGTTCGACCTGATGCAGACGTCGTTCTTCCTCAGCCGGCAGATCGTCGTGCCCAGCGAAGGCGAGGTCGGCGGCATGGCGATGTGGCGCGAACGGCTGTTTGCCACGCAGACGCGAATCTCCGGGAGCGCGGTCGAGTACTTCAACATCCCCACCAACCGCGTGATCGAGCTGGGCACCCAGGTGGAGATCTAGTGACGACTCGTCAGTCCTCGGCGACCAGCCGGTAGCCGACCCCGGTCTCCGTCACGAAGTGGCGTGGCCGCACCGGGT
>DATFVY010000133.1:0-5780 GCA_035259925.1 Burkholderiales bacterium | reverse complement strand
CCTTCAGCGCCGCCAGGTGGCAGACGCTGCCCGCGCCCACCGTGCTGCGCGAGCCGCCGGTGTGGTTGCCTTGCAGCTTGTGCTGCTTCTCCGGCGCGCACTGGATGATCCGGACCTGGGAGAGCGGCACGCCCAGCGCGTCGGCGACAATGGTACCGAACGTCGTCTCGTGGCCGTGCCCCTGCGTTTTGGACATGGTATGGACGGCGACCTTTCCGTCCTTCCCGATCTCGATCTCGACCTCGTCCTTGGGCGCGTTGCCCGCGCCCGTGTTCTCGATCACGGTGGAAATGCCGATCCCGCGCAGCCTGCCTTTCTTCGCGCTCTGCGCGCGGCGCTTGGGGTAGCCCTTCCAGTCCGAGAGCTTCAGTGCCTTTTCCAGGACACCCGGCAGGTCGGCGCACTCGTAGGTCGAGCCCGTGGGCGTCTTGTAGGGGAACGCCTCCGGGGGAATGAAGTTGCGCCGACGCAATTCGGCGGCGTCGATGTTCATCTCGGCCGCCGCCTGGCTCACCAGCCGCTCGACCGCGTACGCGATGTCGGGGCGGCCGGCGCCGCGGTAGGCGCCGACAGGCGTAGTGTTGGTGAGCGCCACGCGCCAGGTGCCGTGCAACGCCGGGATGCTATAGACGCCGGTCATGCAGTTCGTGGTGTTGCGAACGTGGCCCATCGCCGCGGGGTTCAGGTAGGACCCCATGTCGTTCACCCAGTTAAGGCGCATCGCGAGGAACTTGCCCTGCGCGTCGAGCGCCAGCTCGCCGCTCACGATGTTGGCGCGCCCGTGAGTGTCGGAGACGAAGCCCTCGGAGCGCGTCGCCACCCATTTCACCGGCTTGCCGGTTCCCTTCGCGGCGATCATCAGGGCGCCGTATTCCGGGTAGGCGACCGTGCGCTGGCCGAATCCGCCGCCGACGTCGTGGACCAGGAAATTCAGCTTCGCGATCGGAACGCCGGTCCAGGCGGAGAGCTGCGCGCGCAGCGTCGTGATCCCCTGCGAGCACAGGTGCAGGGTGTAGCTGTCGCTTCCCGCGTCGTAGACGGCGAGGCACGCGCGCGGCTCCATCGGGCTCGGCGCGACGCGGTTGGACTCCACCTTGAGGCGCGTGACGTGCTTCGCGCGCGCGAACGCTTCGTCCACCGCCTGCGCGTTGCCGGCCTCGGCCTCGAACGCCAGGTTGCCGGGCACTTCGTCGTGCAGCTGGGAGGCGCCGGGCGCGAGCGCATCCTCGGACTGCACCGCCGGCGGCAGGTCGCGATAGTCGACCTGCACCAGCTCGGCGCCGTCCTGGGCCGCGCCGGCGGTGTCGGCCACGACCAGCGCGACGGCCTCGCCGACGAAATGCACGCCGCCGTGCGCCAGCACCGGCCGCCGCGGCGCGCGCGCTTTCATCCCGTTCTTGCCATCCCAGTTGAGGGAGTGCGGTGCCTTCACGTAGCCCGCCTTCACGGCGTCTTCGCCCGTGAAGATCGCCTTGACACCGGGATGCCTGAGCGCAGCCGACAGGTCGATGGAGACGATCTGCGCATGTGCGTGGTCGGAGCGCACGAAATGGCCGTAGAGCTGGCCGGTGACGTTCCAGTCGGCCGCGAACTTGCCGGTGCCGGTGACGAGACGCCCGTCCTCGACCCGCCCAACGGGCCCGTGATTGTGGTGCTTTGAGCTCATACCGTCACTCGTCACTTCTTGCCGGTTTGAATGGCGTGCCACAGCTTCGCCGGCGTGAGCGGCATGTCGAGGTGCTGCACGCCGAGCGGCCGCAGGGCGTCGAGCACCGCGTTGGTGAGCGATGGAATGGAGGCGGTGCAGCCCGACTCGCCGACACCCTTCACGCCGAGCGCGTTGTTCACGCTGGGGACCGGCGCGTCCTGCATGCGGATGCCCGGCACCAGCCCCGCGTGCGGCATGCAGTAGTCCATGAAGCTGCCGGTCAGCAGCTGCCCGTTGCGGTCGTAGACCACGTGCTCGCCGAAGACCTGGCCGGCGCCCTGCGCGACCGCGCCGTGCACCTGCCCTTCGACGATGGTGTGATTGATGACGTTGCCGCAATCATCCACTGCGTTGTAGGCCACGACCTCGGTGACCCCGGTGGCAGGGTCGATCTCCACTTCCGTGATGTGGCAGCCGTTGGGGAAGGTGGACAGGAAGGTGCCCTCGCCCATGACGTTGATGGGTTTCTTCTTTGCGAGATCGAACAGGCCGATCTTCTTCTTTTCGCCGCGCACCTGGAAAACGCCCTTGGCGTAGTCCACCTGCGAGGGCTCGACCTCGAGCTGCTCCGCGGCGAGCGACTTCCCCTGCTCGATCAGCTTCAGCGCCGCGAGCTTGCACGCGCTGCCCGCGCCCACCGTCGAGCGCGAGCCGCCGGTATGGTTGCCGATGAGCACCTTCACGCCCTGCCGGATGCGGACTTTGTCGGGGGCAATGCCGAGCTCGTGCGCGACGATCTCGGCAAAAGCGGTCTCGTGGCCCTGTCCCTGCGACTGCGACACCGAGAAGACGTCGATCGCGCCGACCGTGGCCTCGATCTCGACCTGGTCCTTGGGAAAGAGGCCCGCGCCGGTGTTCTCGATCACGGTCGCGATGCCGATGCCGCGCAACTTCCCGGCTTGTTCCGATTTCTTGCGGCGCGCCGGAAAACCTTTCCAGTCGGAAAATTTCACTGCCCGCTCCAGCACGTTGTGCAGGTCGGTGGCTTCGTAGGTCGAGCCCGTGGGCGTCTTGTAGGGAAACAGCTCCTTGGGGATGAAGTTGCGCCGGCGCAGCTCCGCGGGATCGATTTTCAGCTCCGCCGCAGCCTGGTTGACCAGGCGCTCGATGACGTACGCCATGTCGGGCCGGCCCGCCCCGCGATAGGCCGCAACCGGCACCGTGTTCGTGAACGCCAGCCGGAAACGCCCGTAGAGCGCCGGGATCTTGTAGACCCCGGTCATGCAAGTGGAAGGATTGCGCGTATGGCTCGCCGAGCCGGTCGCCGAGAGATAGGCGCCCATGTCGGCGATCCAGTCGAGCTTGAGCGCGAGGAACCTGCCGTCGCGGTCGAGCGCGAGCTCGCCGGTCACCGTATTGCCGCGGCCGTGGGTGTCGCTCAGGAAGCCCTCGGAGCGCGTCGAGATCCAGCGGATCGGGCGGCCCAACTCCTTCGCCGCGATCATCTGCGCCGCATACTCCGGGTAGGCCGCGCTTCTCTGGCCGAAGCTCCCGCCGATATCCTGCGCGTGCACTACCAGCTTTTCCTCCGGCACGTCGGTGATGGCAGCGAGCTGCTTGCGCATCATGTTGATGCCCTGGATGCACACATACAGGTGGTAGGTGCCGTCCTTCGGCTCGTAGCGCATGGTGCAGCCGCGCAGCTCCATCGGGTTGGGGGCAACGCGCGTGACCTCGAGCTTCTGGCGCGTGACGTGGGTGGCCTGGGCAAAACCTGCCCTTACCGCCTCCTCGTTGCCCGACTCGTAGTCGAAAGCCAGGTTGCCGGGCGCTTCCTGGTGCAGCTGCGGCGCGCCGGGCGCGAGCGCCTCCTCGGCGGACACCACGGCCGGCAGGTCGCGATACTCGACTTCCACCAGCTCCGCGGCATCCTGCGCCGCCTGCGCGGAATCGGCGACCACCATCGCCAGGGCGTCGCCGACGTGCCGCACCTTGCGCGCCGCCAGCACTGGCCGGGGCGGCTTGATCATGTGATTTCCGCCGCGCCCCGGGAAGTTCACGACGACGAAGTACTTGGTGTAGCCGGCGGCCACGGCGTCCGCGCCCGTATAGACCCGCTTCACGCCCGGGTGCTTGCGCGCGTTCTCGACGTTGACGGAGGCAATCTCGGCGTGCGCCCGGTCCGAGCGCACGAAACAGGCGTAGAGCTGTCCCGGCAGGCTCCAGTCGGCGGCGTACTTGCCGGTCCCGGTGACCAGCCTGCCGTCCTCAACCCTGCCACTGAAATGGTGTGCGTGCGCGTCGCTCATGGCAGGTCCGGGAAAGTCCGTTTACTGGAACCGGGGGAGTGCGCCTCGGCCGGTGTCTTGCACAGAGGGCGCTTCGCGGCGATTATCCGGCATACGGCGCGCCCCATCAATCCGCGAGTCCATAATATGAGGGCACCGCTTCCAGCCATCCTAAGCCTATGAAGAAAGACACTCTCCTCGCCCGCACCGGGCGCGATCCCGCGCGCTATCAGGGCATGGTCAACACGCCGGTGTTCCGCACCTCCACGGTCATCTTCCCGGACCGGGCGTCCTACGAGGGCCGCGGCGGCGACGACTACAAGAAGGTTCGCTACGGACTCACCGGCACCCCGACCACCTTCGCGTTCGAGGAGGCCGTGGCGCAGATGGAGGGCGGCCATGCGGCGGTGGCGCTCCCCTCCGGGCTTGCCGCCATCGCGGTGGCGTTGTGGGCCTACCTCAAGGCCGGCGACCACTTGCTGGTGCCTGACCCGGTCTATGGGCCGACCCGCACGTTTTGCGACCGGCGCCTCAAGCCCAACGGCATCGAGGTCGAGTATTACGATCCCCTGGTCGGGGCGGGCATCTCGAAGCTGATCAAGGGCAACACCAGGGCCGTGTTCTGCGAGTCGCCGGGCTCGCTCACCTTCGAGATGCAGGATGTGCCGGCGATCGCGGAGGCCGCGCATCGCAAGGGGCTACCCGTGCTCGCCGATACGACCTGGGGCACGCCCTACTTCTTCCGCTCGTTCGAAAAGGGGGTCGATGTCTCGATCCACGCGGCGACCAAGTACATCGCCGGCCACTCGGACGTGGTGGCGGGCGCCATCGTCACCAACGAGGCGAACTGGCTGACCGTGCGCAAGACCGTGGCGGACTACGGCTACGGCGTGAGCCCGGACGATTGCTATCTCGCCCTGCGGGGCTTCCGCACCATCGGCGTGCGCATGAAGCAGCAGATGGCGAACGCGCTCAAGGTGGCGTCGTGGCTGCAATCGCGCCGGGAGGTGAAACGGGTCCTCTATCCCGCGCTGGAAAGCCACCCGGGGCATGCGATCTGGAAGCGCGACTTCAGCGGCGCGGCGTCGCTGTTCGCATTCGTGCTGCAGCCCGCCTCCGAAGGGCAGGTCACGAAATTCATCGACGCGCTCCAGCTCTTCGGCATCGGCTCGAGCTGGGGCGGCTTCGAGAGCCTCGCCATCGTCGCGCACAAGGAAGTCCTGAGGATACGCACTGCGACGCGCTGGAACCCCGACGAGCCGTTGATCCGGCTTCACATCGGGCTCGAGGATGCGGACGACCTCATCGCCGATCTCGAGCGCGGCTTCTCTGCCATGAAGAAGGGGTGACTCGTTGCTCGTTTCTCGTTGCTCGTCTTGGAGCGGACCAGAAACGAGGAACGAGAAACGAATCACTTTTTGAAGGGAGAATCAATGAAAGTCGGCTTCATCGGAATCGGAACCATGGGCGGCCACATGGCGCTCAACGTTCGCACCAAGGGCTACGAGGTGACGGTCCACGACCTGCGGGAAGCGGCGGCCGGGCCGCATCTCAAGGCGGGCTGCAAGTGGGCCAGCTCCGCGCGCGAGATTGCGGAGAACTCCGAAGTGGTGTTTACCTCGCTTCCCGGCCCGAAGGATGTGCAGCGGGTGGCGGAGGAGCTGCTCCCCGCCATGCGCAAGGGCACGGCGTGGTTTGATCTCTCGACCAACTCGCCCACCGTGGTGCGCGAAATCAGCGCGCGCTTTGCGACGAAAGGCATCGCGATGCTGGACGCCCCGGTCAGCGGCGGACCTGCGGGCGCGAAAAGCGGGAAGCTGGCCCTCTACGTGAGCGGCGACAAG
>DATFVY010000132.1:0-16576 GCA_035259925.1 Burkholderiales bacterium | reverse complement strand
CAGCTCCACCCCGACTTCCTCCCGCGTTTCACGGACGACGGTGTCTTCCAGCATCTCCCCGGGCTCGACAAAGCCGGCGAGAGCGGAAAACCTGCCCTTGGGAAAGGCGGGCTTGCGCGCGAGCAGCAGCTTCCTGCCGTTCACCACCAGGATCATGATTGCCGGGGTCACCGGCGGATAGGTGGTGTAGCCGCAGCTCGGGCAGGCGCGCGAGCGTTCGTCCTTGCGGGGCTCCGTCGGCGTGCCGCAGCGGCTGCAGTACTGGTGGTTGCGGTCCCATTCGAGCAGTTGGTACGCCCTGCCCGACAACGCCGCGAGCGTCGTCTCCACCAGTCCGAAGAGATCGCGCAGTCCGAGCGGCGCCCAGCCGTGGGGCAGCGGCTGGGAGTCCGGGATCTCGGCCGCGTAGCAATGCCTGCCGTCGTAGAGGCCGAGGTACTGGCTGCGCCCCGGTGTCAGGCCGTGCTCGGAGAGGTCGAGGCAGACCGGCATCTCGGGGCGCTCGCCGCCGTTCAGCACCAGGATCTCGGCCTTGCGGAAGGCGAACCACAGCACCGGCTCGCTCAGCCGTTCCGGCGGCACGAAGAAGGGTTTGTACTCGGGCATCTAGAAGCCGTTCTTCCATTCCCGGATAGCGGCGAGGACGCTCACCGGATCGACCAGCGGCTTGCCGGCGTACTTGCTGGCGGACTCGACCACTGCCGGCTCGAGCACACGCACGAAGGGGTTGGTGGTTTTCTCCTGACCGATCGTGGAAGGCAGCGTCGGCAGGCCCTGGTCACGCAGCTTCTTCGCCCTGGCCTCCAGCTCGTGCAACGCCGCGTTGCCGGGATCGGCCGCCTTGGCAAAGCGAATATTGGAGAGCGTGTACTCGTGCCCGCAGTAGACGCGCGTGCCGTCCGGCAGCCGCATCAGGCGCGACAGCGAGTCGTGCATCTGCCGCGGACTGCCCTCGAACAGCCGCCCGCAACCTGCTGCAAACAGCGTATCGCCGCAGAACAGCATGCCGGCGCCGTGAAACGCGATGTGGCTGCGCGTGTGCCCCGGGATCTCCATGACCTCGAGCTCGATGCCGAAATGCGGCAGCGTGCAGCGCTCGCCGTCGCGCAATCGGTGCGTGACCTCGCGTATTCGGTCGTCGTGCGGACCGAAGACGGGCACGTTCCAGATCGCCAGCAGCGCGGCATTGCCCCCCACGTGATCAGCATGGTGGTGCGTGTTGAGTATGGCCGCCAGCTCCAGCTTCTCGGTCCGCAGGTACTCGATGACGGGGCGCGCGTCGCCCGGGTCCACCACCGCCGCACGCTGCGCGTCGCGCAGGGTCCAGATGTAGTTGTCCGCGAAGGCGCGCAGCGCAACGACGTTCTGTGAGTCGCGGGTCGCGGGTCGTGGGTCGTGGCTCGGCATGTTTGCTTTACCGGGACTGTCGTGGTCTGTGGGACGAACCACATAACCCGCAATCCGCGCTTTTCAACATGACTCGGTGATTATAAACTCGCCCCGTGATCATGAACGACGCTCCCGCCAAGGCCGCCGAGTGGTTTTCGACGCCGCTCGGGCAGTACCTACTGGCACGGGAGCAGCCCTACTTCGACCGGATCGTCGCCGATATCTTCGGCTACAACGCCTTCCAGCTCGGGCTGCCGCAGGCGGACCTGCTGCGCGCGAGCCGCATCACGCTCAGGGTCAAGCTCGATCCGAACGGGCCCGCCAACCTGCGGGCCGATTTCCGCGACCTGCCCATCGCCAGCAATAGCGTAGACCTCGTGGTCCTGCCTCACGTTCTGGAATTCAGCGACAACCCGCATCATGTCCTGAGCGAAGTGGCGCGGGTCCTGATGCCGGAAGGCCAGGTAGTGATTACGTGCTTCAACCCGTGGAGCCTGTGGGGCTTCCGGCGCGTGTTCCACCGCGACGGGCATTACCCGTGGAACGGCCGCTTCATCAACCTGCCGCGGCTCAAGGACTGGTGCGCTCTGCTGGGCCTGGAGATCAATGCCGGCGAGATGGGCTGCTACGTGCCGCCGTGCAGCACGGAGAAATGGCTCGAGCGATTCTCCTTCATGGACGCCGCCGGGGACCGCTGGTGGCCCATCGCAGGCGGCGTCTTTGCCCTGAAGGCGGTGAAGCGGGTGCGCGGCCTGCACCTCATCATGCCCAGGTGGAGCGACCGCCTGGCGCCGAAGAAGGAGCTGGCGCCGGCGCCGAAGAAGGTCGCGCGGCGCCCCGAGGACGCCGTGACGGCCCGCAACGGATCGTCTCAGTGACCGGCATCGTCGAGATCCACACCGACGGCGCCTGCAAGGGCAATCCCGGCGTCGGCGGCTGGGGAGTCCTGCTCCAGAAGGACGGCAAGACGCGCGAACTCCACGGCGGGGAGCCGCAGACCACCAACAACCGCATGGAGATGACTGCCGTCATCCGCGCGCTCGAGGCCGTGCAGCCCGGCAGCCGCATCCGGCTGCACACCGACTCGCAGTACGTGCAGCAGGGCATCACCTCGTGGATCGTGGCGTGGAGGAAGAACGGCTGGCGCACCGCCGACAGGAAGCCGGTCAAGAATGCCGACCTGTGGCAGAAACTCGACGAGCTCGCGCGCGAGCGGGAAATCGAATGGCTGTGGGTGCGGGGGCATGACGGCAACCCCGGCAACGAGCGGGCGGACGAGCTCGCCAACCTCGGCGTCGCCGAGGTCGCGCGCAGGGTGTGAGCGTGAGACAGATCATTCTCGATACGGAAACCACGGGTCTGGAGCCGGAACTGGGCCACCGGATCATCGAGGTTGCCGGGGTCGAGCTCGTGAACCGGCGCTTTACCGGCAACGATTTTCAGCGCTATTTCAACCCCGAGCGCGAGAGCGAGGGCGGCGCTCTCGAGATCCACGGGCTCACTTACGAATTCCTGAGCGACAAGCCCAGGTTCCGCGACGTGGCCGCCGAATTTCTCGATTACGTGGCCGGCGCCGAGCTCATCATCCACAACTCGGCGTTCGACATCGCTTTCCTCAACCGGGAGCTCGATCTCGCGAACCTGAAGCCGATCACCGAATACTGCCCGGTCGTGGTGGACACGCTGCGCATGGCGAAGGACCTGCACCCGGGCAAGCGCAACGGCCTCGACGCGCTGTGCGAGCGCTACCAGGTGGACAACTCTGCCCGGACCCTGCACGGTGCGCTGCTCGATGCCCGGCTGCTTGCCGAGGTCTATCTCTGCATGACGCGGGGTCAGGAAAGCCTGATCATGGAAGCGGAACCTGCCGCTGCCGCCATCGCAGCCCACGAGGCCATGCAGGTCGCGCTCGATCTGATCGTCGTGGCTGCAACCCCTGACGAGCTCGCCGCCCACAACCGGCACCTCGAAGAGATCGACAAGGCGAGCGCCGGTGCCTGCCTCTGGAAGCGCCTCGAAGCCGGAAACGCGTGACACGAAAAACCGTGCCGCGATGATGCGACACGACTATGCCGTGCACTGAACCGCGCCGACGGCGCTGGTCTCCAACGGTGAACGGATAATGCCCCTCGTGCGTTTAGGCTCCAGGAACATCCCCTTTGCAAGCTACCAAATTGCTTTCAATATCTCTCTTAATTACCTGATTATTAAGAATGTATCTCCCTTGACTGCCAGCCGGTACCCCGCTACCATGCTTCGAAAATCAACGCTCTCAAGGCTGATAACTCCCGTTTCAGGCACGGCCCGGCCATGCTGTCGCCGTGAAATGGCAAAGAAAGGGGATGGAGTGCAGGCAACCGGTCACCCTCTTGCGTTAGGCGCGTTGGCGGCGCTGTTGTGCGGCGCCTGCGCGCAACTGCCGCCGGCCGAGCCGGAAAACGCGGCCAAGACCGAGCCCGCGTCCGTGCAAACTGTGGTGACAACGCTCGACGAGCGCATCAAGGAAGCCGCCGAGATCGCCCCGGCGCCCGCGCCGGCACCTGCCGAAGCGATAGCCGTCGCCCCGCCTCCGGTCCAGCGCAATATCTGGTATCGCGTCCGCGCGGGCTTCAGTCTGCCGCCGATCGATGGGAAGCTCGTATCGAGGCAGGAGCAGTGGTACGTGTCGAACCCCGATTACGTCGCGCGCATGGCCGAACGCAGCGGTCATTTCCTCTACCACGTGCTGGAGGAAGTCGAGCGCCGCAAGATGCCGACCGAAATCGCGCTGCTGCCGATGATCGAGAGCGCCTACAACCCGACGGCCTATTCGCGCTCCCACGCCTCAGGCATGTGGCAGTTCATTCCCTCCACCGGGAAGATCTACGGCCTGCGCCAGACCTTCTGGTATGACGGAAGGCGCGACGTGCTGGCCGCCACCGACGCCGCGCTGGATTACCTGCAGAAGCTCCACGACCAGTTCGGCGACTGGACCCTCGCGCTCGCGGCCTATAACTGGGGCGAGGGGGCGGTGAGCCGGGCGATCGCCCGCAATCGGGCCAAGGGCCTGCCGACCAGCTACGAGAACCTGGCAATGCCGCTCGAAACGCGCAACTACGTCCCGAAGCTGCAGGCGGTAAAGAATATCGTCGCCAACCCCGGACAATACGGCCTCGTGCTTCCCGATATCCCCAACCGCCCCTACTTCGCGACGGTCACCACGAGCCGCCATATCGACGTGAAGCTCGCCGCCGCCCTGGCGGAAATGGAGCTGGAGGACTTTCGTTTCCTCAACCCGGCGCACAACAAGCCGGTGATCAAGTCCGACGGCTCGGAGACGATCGTGCTGCCGATAGACCGCATCGCGACGTTCCAGCGTAATCTCGCGGCGCACGACGAACCGTTCGTGACGTGGCAGACCTACACGATGAAGCGGCATGACGAACCGGCCGCGATCGCGAAGAAGCATGGCCTCACGCTCACGGAACTGAAAGAAGCCAATGGCATCACCGGAAAGAAGAAGTTCGTTCCTGGGCAAACGCTGCTGGTGCCGCTCAAGAGCGATGCCGAGCCGAACCTTCCCGACCTGCCGGCGCCGAAGATAACGCAGGCGCGCTACCGCCGAGCGGCCGCGTGCTACGTGGTCAACAATGCGGGCGTGAAGAAGCGCGTGCAGTGCGCGCCGTCGAAGAAACAGCAGGTCGCCAAGGCGCCGGCGAAGCCGCGCGCCAGCTCGGGCGCACCCTCGTCGGGTGCTTCTATCCGGGCCCTCACCGGCGGCTAGCCGCCGCGCCAGCGGCGGCGCAGTAAGAGCGTGGGTCGTGGGTCGTGGTTGGTGGTTCGACTAGGCTTGGTTTCCAGCTAGCCGTTTCTGCAGCGATTTCCTTAGAGCAGTCAACAGCTGGCCCACCCGCTCCAGTTGTTTGAATACCTTCGAACTCGCATCGATGAATCCGAGCTGGGTTGCGATTTCAAGGTGGCTATCCGTCTCAGCGCGTGAGCCATTAGCGTACCCAAGAAATTGAACCAATTCCTTGGTGGAATTCCTCGCCGCCCCCTCCGCAATGTTTGAGGGAACGGACCCAGCGCTCTTCCGGAGCTGAGCAGTTAGACCAAACATTTCCTCCCTGGGAAACCTAGCCGTTTCCCTGTAGACCATTACCGCAAGCTTGATGCTCTCCTGCCAAGCAAGGAGTTCGCGGTGATTGTTGGCCCTGTCCACGATATTGCCGTTCCCAAGGCCCTTAACGGCCGGCGCGCCTCGCGGTTTACATGACTAGACAACGTCGATCGAATCACGACCCACGAGCCACGAATCACGCCTTTGGCTTAAGGGGTCGAACCACGACCCACGAATCACGAATCACGCTTTGGTATATAGATAGCAAGCCGCCGAATGCGTGGAGGTGAATCGCGCGCTACCCGGATAGGCCTTCGGGCAAGGCTCGAAGGCGCGCGGGCAGCGCGGCGTGAAGTGACATCCCTCCGGAGGATTCACCGGCGAAGGCAAGTCCCCCTGCAGGCGAATCACTTTGCGCTGCCCTGCGGGATCTATCACCGGCACGGCGGACAGCAGCGCCTGCGTATAGGGATGCTTCGGATTGCCGAGCACCTCCTCCACCTTGCCGCGCTCGACGATGCGGCCGAGATACATGACCGCCACTTCGTGGGCCAGGAACTCGATCACCGCAATGTTGTGGGTAATGAAGAGGTAGGCGACGCCCCGTTTCTGCTGCAGGTCCTTCAGCAGGTTCAGGATCTGCGCCTGCACCGAGACGTCGAGCGCGCTGGTGGGCTCGTCGCACACGATGAGCCGGGGCTCGACCGACAATGCGCGCGCGATGGCGATGCGCTGCCGCTGGCCGCCCGAGAATTCGTGCGGGTAGCGTGATTTCATCGCGGGCGAAAGCCCGACCTGCTCCAGTAACCCGTCCATGCGCCGCGCCCGGTCCGCCTCGTCGCCGCCCACGCCCAGGCTCTTCATGCCCTCGAGCAGGATGTCGGAGATCCGCATGCGCGGATTGAGCGAAGCGTAAGGATCCTGGAAGATGATCTGCACGTGCTTGCGGCGCGGCCGCAGCTCTCCGCGCTCGAGGCGGGCCAGGTCCGTGCCGTCGAAGAGCACGGTCCCGGAGGTGGGATCCACCAGCCGCAGGATGCCCTTGCCGACGGTGGTCTTCCCGCATCCCGATTCGCCGACCAGGCCGAGCGTCTTCCCCGCTCCGATCGCAAACGTGACGCCGTCCACCGCCCGCACGTGACCCACGGTGTGCCGGAAGATGCCGCGCCGGATCGGGAAGTGGACCTTGAGATCGCTGACTTCAAGGAGTGACGACTGATGACTGACGACTGACGAGTCCGGTTCCGGTGTCTCGCCCCGCGCGCTCGTGTCCGCCTGGGCCTTGCCTACGCCTTCCGGCCGGGCTTCCGGGGCGAAAAGAAAACACCGGGTCAATTGGCCGTTGCCGGCATCGTAGAGGGGCGGCGGCTCCTCTCGGCAGCGCGCGAAAGTGAAATCGCAGCGATCGGCGAAACGGCAGCCTCGAAACTCACCCGTGAGCGAGGGCACCTGCCCGCGGATCACCGCAAGGCCGCCCGCGCGCTTGTCCGGCGCAGGCAGCGCAGCGAAGAGCTTGCGCGAATAGGGGTGCCGTGGCGCGCGGAAGAACGATTCCCGGTCCGCGATTTCCACGATCTGCCCGGCGTACATGACGGCGACGCGCTGCGCCATCTGCGCAACGATGCCGAGGTCGTGGGTGATCAGCAGCAGCGCCATGCCGCGCTCGGCCTGGAGCTTTTTCAGCAGGTCCAGGATCTGCGCCTGGATGGTGACGTCGACCGCCGTGGTCGGCTCGTCCGCGATCAGCACCTCGGGCTCCACCGCGAGCGCCGCGGCGATCATGACGCGCTGCTTGAGGCCGCCCGAGAGCTGGAAGGGATATTCGTCGTAGCGCCGGGCGGGCTCCGGGATGCCGACCGCCTCCAGCAGCTCGAGCGCGCGCCGCCGCGCCGCCGGTCCGCCGAACGGCGTGTGCCGCTCGATCACCTCGACGATCTGGTGTCCTACGGTAAGCACCGCGTTCAGCGCGGTCGCGGGCTCCTGGAAGATCATCGCGACGCGCCGCCCCCGCACCGCCCGCATCGCGGCCTCGGGCAAGGCAAGCAGGTCGTGCCCGTCGAGCAGCACCCGTCCGTTCGCGATGCGCCCGGTCTCGGGGAGCAGCCGCATGATGGAAAGCGCGGTCATGGACTTGCCGCAGCCGGATTCGCCCACCAGCGCGAAGCACTCGCCGCGGTGCAGCTCGAAATCGACGCCGTCGACCGCGCGCAAAGATCCCGCGGGGGTATCCAGCGTCGTCGTGAGCTCGCCCACGACCAGCATGGCGGGCTCCCGGCTCACGTCTTCTGCGCGGCCAGCTTGACCGGCCCTGCCGCCCGCACTCGCGGGTCGAAGCCGTCGCGCACCGCGTCCGCCAGCAGGTTGGCCGCGAGCACCAGCACCAGCATGAACCCGAATGCCGCGGCGAGCGACCACCACACCATCGGCTCACGCGCCATCTCGAGGCGCGCCGCGTTGATCATGGTGCCGAAGCTGTTGGTCGAGGGGTCTACCCCGACCCCGATGTACGACAGCACCGCCTCCGCGAGCACGAAGCCGGAAAAATCGAGCACCAGCGTGATGATCACGATGTGGGCGACGTTCGGCAGGATGTGGCGCGCCAGGATGCGGGTGTTGGAAACGCCGAACGCATGCGCGGCCTGGATGTACTCCAGCTCGGAGAGCTTGAGCGATTCGCCGCGCAGCAGGCGCGCAAGCCCGGTCCAGCTGGTGAGGCCGAGGATGATGCACAGAAGCAGGAGCCGCAGGTCGGCGCGCTGGGCCGAGGTCGGGAACAGCTCGGGGTGGGTGTCGATGTATACCTGCACCATCAGCACCGCCGCGGCGATGAGCAGCACGCCCGGAATCGAGTTGAGCGTGGTGTAGAGGTACTGGATCGTGTCGTCGACCCAGCCCTTGAAGTAGCCCGCCATGACGCCAAGCGCGATGCCGAGCGGCAGCAGGACGAGCGTGGTGATGGTGCCGATGACAATGCTGGTGCGAACCGACTTGAGCGCGAGATAGAGGATGTCCTGCCCCACCTTGTCGGTGCCGAGCACGTGGTAGCTCGCCGAGAGCCACAACGCGGGGCCCGCCAGCGCCAGGATGGCCGCGGCCGCGGCGAGCGCCGCGTGCCAGGGCACGTCGGGCAAGCGCCGCCGCAGCGGCCGCACCCCGAAGGCGATGAGCCCCCACGCCACGGCCGCGGCGGCAAGCCCGAACAACGCCTTGAGGGTGATATCGGCTGCCCGGTCGCCCTCGTCTTTGAGGTGCGCGCCTCCGAAGCGCAGCCGCGGGAAGTCCCGCTCGACCTTGCCGTCCGCCCGCTCGATCTGCTCCTTGGCGAACGAGCGCGTCGCCAGCGGGGCCGAGTAGGTTTTTTCCGCGCGCCCCCGCAGGTGCGAGGCCGCCACGTCGAGGACCGACCGGACTTCGACCGCATAGACGGCCGCGGCCTTCGTATCCTTCTGGTCGAGCGCGGGGCGGTAGTGCAGCGAGTCGGAGAGCGCGATCAGGAGGTAGACCGCCAGCACCACCGCAGAGGCCACGGCGGCCGGGTTGCGGAACACCCGCACCCACGGCGCCGCCAGATGCTCGTGGCGGCTGCAGTACCAGCCGTAGGCGCCCGCTGCCGCGAGCAGCAGCCAGATCAGCGCGTCCGTGTAGAGGACAACCGGCAGGAAAGGCATGGGCTACTCGAACCGCACGCGCGGGTCCACCAGCGTGTACGAGATATCGGTCAGGACCAGCCCGACGATGTAGAGCACGGAGCCGAGGAACACCATCGAGCGCACCACGGCGAAGTCCTGCGCCTGGATTGCGTCGATGGTGTAGCTGCCGAGGCCGGGGATGCCGAAGAAGGACTCGGCAATCAGGCTGCCCAGGAACAGGAGGGGAATGACGACGACGACGCCGGTCAGGATCGGGATCATGGCGTTCTTCAGCACGTGGCGGAACAGCACAGTGGTATCAGCCAGGCCCTTGGCGCGCGCCGTGCGCACGTAGTCCTTGCCCATCTCCTCCACGAACAGCGTGCGGTAGAGGCGAGCGCTCGAGCCAAACGAGCTGATGATGCCGATCACCACCGGCAGGACCAGGAACTTCGCGGCGTCGAACCCCGCGTCGTAGCCCGAGATCGGCACCAGGTGCAGGAGCTTGGAAACCAGGTACTGCCCGCCGATGATGTAGAACAGGGTGGAGATCGACATCATCACCACGCACAGCACCACGCCGGAGTAGTCGAGGTAGGTCGCTCGGAAGAACGCGAGGAACAGCGCGAAAGTGATGTTGACCGCGAGCCCCACCAGGAACACCGGGATGGCGAGCGCGAGGCTCGGCCACATGCGCGACTTGATCTCGTTGGCAATGTCGCGCTTGTCGGCCTCCGACGCTCCGAAGGAGAAGGTGAACAGCTTCAGCGACTTCTCGTAGAAGATGGTATGCGTCGCCTTGGCGATACCCTCGGCCTTGCTGTCCCACAGCAGTGGGCGGTCGTAGCCGTACTCGATTTTCCACTTCTCGATTGCCTCGGGCGTGACGCGCTTGGAGCCCAGCTGCATGCGCGCCATGTCGTCGGGCGTATTGACGACGAAGAACAGCGCGAACGTGAGCAGGTTGACCCCGATCAGGATCGGGATGGCGTAGAGGATCCGCCGGATGATGTAGGCCGTCATCGGGCCGCCATGCGCTCGCGCCGGCGGTAGCTAAGGACCGCCGGCACCACGGCGGCAACCAGGGCGGCCAGGGCGAGCAGCACCGGCCAGATCACCGGCTCGTTCCACTCCCTGCGCAGCGCCGCGCGCCGCGCGGGGTCCACGCGCCAGTACTTGAAAGCGGCGTCGGTCATCTCGTTGGGCTTGTTGTTGGCAAGCCAGCCGTGCGACAGGGAGTAGTTCTTCGGGTGGAAGCCGCCGATCCAGGGCGCGTCGTGACGGAAGATATCGGTCATGCGGTCGATGATCTTCTGGCGTTCGGGCGAATTGGACATGTTGCGCATGCGCTCGAACAGCGCATCGAACTCGGCGTTGACGTAGTTCGAGGCATTCTCGCCCTGGTTCTTCGCCCGGCTCTGCGGCCCGTGGAGCAGGAACAGGAAGTTCTCGGGGTCGGGATAGTCGGCGCTCCACCCCACGATGAAGAGCTGCGTCGTGCCCTTGCGCAACTTCTCCTGGAAGCGGTTCCAGTCGGTTTCGCGGATCTCGAGCTGGATCGAGAGGTTTGCAAACTGCCTGCGCCACCAGTCGAGGCGCGGCTTGTCGCCGGGGCCGCGCGAGGTCGTGTCGAGATACAGCACCAGCGGCGCCCCGGTCTTCGCGTCGCGGCCGTCGGGGTAGCCGGCTTCGGCAAGGAGCTTCTTCGCCTGCTCGATCGGGCGCCGCTGCGGGTGATCGCCGCGCCACTCGTAAGCCACCGGGTTGATCCCGGCCTTGCCGCCCCGGTAGCCGAAGATGCCGGGCGCGAGCGGGCTCTGCGAGGGTACGCCGCGGCCGTTGGCGAAGATCGAGAGGTATTCCTCCCAGTCCATCGCGATGGCCAGCGCCTGCCGCAGCTTGCGCGCGCGCTCGGAGGTGCCGCCCACCACGGGGTCGAGCCAGTTGACGCCGAGATAGAAGATGGTGGCCGCGATCGACGTGCGCAGGCTGATGCCGCGGCTCTCCATTTCCGGGGTGAGGTTCGATTCTCCTTCGACCGAGATGCGCACCGCCTGATCGAAGGTGTCCGACTGGATGCCGGACATGTCGTAGTAGCCCTGCAGGAACTTGTTCCACAGGGGTATCGCCTCCTTCTCCCGGACGAAAACCGCCCGGTCGATGAAGGGCATCATCTTGCCGGCGTCGTCCAGCAGGCCCCGCTCGCGGTCGCCGGGCTCCCCTTCCGAGGGGTAGAGCTCGCCGCGGAAGTTGGGGTTGCGCTCGAGCACCATGCGCGCATTCGGGTTGTTCTGCGCCAGCATGTAGGGGCCCGTGCCGACCGGCCACCAGTCGAGCGTGAAATTCTTCGCCGCCATCCCCTCCTGGCTGAAGAAGCGGTCCGCCTCCCAGGGCATGGGCGCGAAGAACGGCATCGCCAGCCAGTAGACGAACTGCGGGTAGCTCCCCTTGAGCGTCACGCGGTAGGTGTGCGAGTTCACGCGCTCGACCCCCTCGAGGCGGTGCTGGCGCAGGTCGAGCCACTCGCCCGGCTTCGCGGCCTTTTTCAGCCGCTCCGCGTATTCCTTCAGGCCGACGATGTACTCCGACATCAGGCCGAAGATCGGCGAATGCAGGCTGGGATGCGCGAGGCGCTTGATCTGGTAGATGTAGTCATCCGCCACCAGCTCGCGCGTCGTGTGACCGGGCAGATCGTAGGGACTGCGCAGCCCGGCGACCGCGGAACGGGTGAGAGAGAGATGCTCCGGATTGAACGCGGGGTGCGGCTGGTAGTGGATCCCCGGCTTGATGCGTATCTCGTAGACGCTGTAGGTCGCTCCGCCCCGGGTGATCGTTTGCGGCTTGGGCACCGCAATGGCGGTGAGCGGTACCAGCTCGTACGGCCGCTTGAGATAGTGGTATTGCAGCGGCGGCTCGTAGATCTGCCGCGTGAAGACGGCCTCGTCGGTGGTGTAGGACTGGGCGGGATCGAGGTGCTTGGGCCGATCCACGAAGACCGAATAGAGGATCTTCTCGCTGCGGTCGGCGGTGGAATAGGGGTAATTCCAGGGCGTCCCGCTGCACCCCGCCGCCAGCGCGGCCGCGACCAATATCGCGCGCGGGAATACGGATCGCATCGGCAAATACTACCAAACACGTGACGCAATGCGGCGTGACGCAATGCAGCGTGACGCGCGCAGGTGTCACCACCTCTGCCCGCCGTGCGGGCGCTCCTGCTCGACGGAGAAGGGCAGCAGCGTAAAGCTCTGGGACGGTCAAACACGCGGTTTCGCGTCACGCCCTATCGCATCGCGCACCGCCGTGTCACGAATCATCGCGTCACGGCTTATAATGGTTGGAATAGAGCTGCCGCCGCGCATGTTTGCGCGGAAGCAGCCAAGAACAGCTTGCAAGAATGGGCTTCCTCCAGGACAAGAAGATCCTCGTCACCGGGCTGCTGTCCAACCGCTCGATCGCGTTCGGGATTGCAAAGGCGCTCAAGCGCGAGGGAGCGTCGTTGGCGTTCACCTACCAGAACGAGGACCTGCGCGGGCGGGTGCAGGATCTCGCTCGGGACTTCAACAGTGCGCCGGTGCTTGCCTGCGACGTTGCCAGGGACGACGAGATCGCGTCCCTGTTTGAAAAGCTGCGTGGCGAATGGACCGGCCTGGACGGCATCGTGCATTCGATCGCATTCGCTCCACGGGAGTCGCTGAAGGGCGAATTCCTCGAAGGACTGACCCGCGAGTCGTTCCGGATGGCGCACGACGTGAGCGCGTACAGCTTCGCCGCGCTGGCCAAGGCGGGGCTGCCGCTGATGCAAGGACGCAACGCGGCGCTGCTGACCCTGACGTATCTCGGAGCCGTGCGCTCGGTCGCGAACTACAACGTCATGGGACTGGCCAAGGCGAGCCTGGAGGCGACCGTGCGCTACCTGGCCCTGGACCTGGGCTCGAAGGGGATACGGGTGAACGGCATCTCGGCCGGTCCGATCAAGACGCTCGCCGCGGCCGGTATCAGCGGCTTCGGCAAGATACTGAAGTTCGTCGAGGACAACGCGCCGTTGCGGCGCAACGTCACGACCGATGACGTGGGGAACGTCGCCGCCTTCCTGCTGAGCGACCTCGCTGCGGGGATCACCGGGGAAATCACCTACGTCGACTCCGGCTTCAACACGGTAGTTGGAGGAATGAAGGGCGAAGCCTAGCCCTACCGGTCACCGATCACAGGTCACCGGTCACCGCTTTTCTTCTCGAGCTGTTCCTTGTTGATGGTAACCCCGGCCTTCTGCCTGACAACCCCGACGTAGGCGTTCAGCGTTTCCTGGCCGAGCACCTGGCGCAGGCTGCCGGCGACCGCATTGACGCGCTGCGGCGGGATGTCCCTGGCATCCTGCACGCGCGTAACACGCACGAGAGTGTATCCGCCAAGCAGGTTCTCGACGCCGGAATAGGCCGGCAGTTTCGAGACATCCGCGCGAAACGCCTGCCGCAGCACGGCCTCGGGAATATTCTGACTCTGCGCGACGCTCGCCATTTGCGACGCGCTCCAAACAATCGGCGCCGGCTTGCCCTGCTGCAGCTCCGCGAGCAGCCGGCGGCCCTCCTCGGCGGCGACGCGCCCTGCCTCGCGCAAAATGAGCCTTTTCTGCAGTGCCTCGCGCACTGCGTCAAAGGGCTGCATGCCCTCCGGCTTGTGCTCGATGACGCGCGCCGCGACCAGGACGCCGGGCGCTACCTCGATGGCCTCGGTATTGCGCTTGCCCCTGAACGACTCGTCGGAAAAGATCGCCGCGAGCAGCCGCGGGTTGTTGAGCGGTGCCTCGGCCGCGCTCTCGCGCGTCAGCCACCCGCTGGTCTGCACGGCCGTTTTCGCCACCTCCGCCGCCGGCTTCAGGCTCTCGGATTGCTCGTAGGCCGCGTTGCCGAAAGCCTCCGCCGCCTCGGCAAATCGCTTCGCGGCGGCCTGCCTCTTCAGGTCGGCCTCGATCCGGGGCCGCATCTCCTCGAAGCTCTTGCCCTGGGCCGGCTGGACCTTCGTCAGGCGGATGATGTGGTAGCCGAGCTTGCTCTCCACCGGCGGGGAAATCTCCCCCGCCTTGAGCTTGTAGAGCGCGTCCTCGAACTCCGGGACGTCCTTCATCACGCCGCGGGGAAGGAAGCCGAGGTCGCCGCCGCGGGCAGCCGAGCCGGGATCCTGCGAATGTTTCTTCGCCAGGTCGGCAAAGCTGCCGGGCTTCTTGCGCGCCTCCTGGTAGATTTCCTGCGCCTGCGCGCGCGCCTTGCTCCTGGCATCCTCACCGCCGTCGGCGCTGATGAAGATATGGCTCGCCTGGCGCGATTCGGCGACCTCGAACTGCCGGCGGTTGCTCTCGTAGAACTGCTTCACGTCGGCGGGACTCACCTGCACCTGTTGCATCAGGGCCGGGGTCGAGAGCGCGACGTACTCGACGCGCGCCTGCTGCGGGATCCTGTACTCGCCGGGATTGGCGTCGTAGTACTTGCGCGCGGCCTCGGCGTCGAGCTTGACCTGGCCGGCGAATTTCTCGGGCGCGATGACCGCAAACGCTACTTCCCGCTGCTGCTCCGTGAGCTGCGTCAACCGTTCGGCCACGCTGCGGGGCACGAACTCGCCGCGAGTCAGCCCGCCCGCCAGCTGCTGCAGCAGCAGGTCCTGCCGCAGGCGCGCCCTGAAGTCCTGGGCCCGCATCCCTTGCGCTCTCAGTACCTCCTCGGCGCGGCCAGCGGAAAACTTGCCCGTTCCGTCCTGGAATTCCGGCAGCTGGGCAATGATCTTGTCCAGTTGCTGGTCGCTGACCACCAGGCCCGCGCGCACCGCTCCTTCCAGCAGCAGGCGCCTCTGTATCAGGGATTCGAGCGTTCCGGAACGCATCTGGGCGTTGTCCAGCATGGCGGGGTCGACGCGTCCGTCCATCACGCGACGTAACTGGTCCTGCTGCTCGCGCAGCGCCCGGCTGAATTCCTCCCCCGAGATCACGTAGTCGCCCACCCGGGCCACCGCCTGGCCGCCCACGCCGCCGCGGAAGTACTGGTCGATTCCGAAAAACGCGAACGGCAGGAAGATGATGGCCAGGATGACCTGGATCAGCTTCTTGTTCTTGGCGACGAAGTCGTACATGTGCCTGAGAAGCGCGGGTGGTGACTGGCGGGTGGCGGGTAGTGGTTGGCTAGTTTAGGCGTTTCAAGCAAAAGCTGCTCACGACCCGCGAGTCACGATCCGCGAGTCACACAAAAAGGGCGAACCCTGTTCGCCCTTTTTGTCAGTTGGCGGAGCGGACGGGACTCGAACCCGCGACCTCCGGCGTGACAGGCCGGCATTCTAACCAAGCTGAACTACCGCTCCAAAATTCTGGTGGGTGCTGACGGGATCGAACCGCCGACATTCGCCTTGTAAGGACGACGCTCTACCAGCTGAGCTAAGCACCCGCGGGGGCGATCAGAAGCAATTTGGGGCGGGCGCGCTGGCCACGCGCCCGCCCCACCTTGAAGGATACAGACCGCCGCCGGGGCGGCTAGTTTACCGCGTCTTTCAATGCCTTACCAGCGCTGAACTTCGGTACCCGAGCGGCCTTGATGCGGATTTCCTCGCCGGTTTGCGGGTTGCGTCCGGCGCGCGCCTCGCGCCGTCCCACCCGGAAGGTGCCGAAGCCGACGAGAGTCACTGATTGCCCCTTCTTGAGAGCACCCTTGATCGCATCGATCGCTCCATCGAGCGCCTTCTCCGATGCCGACTTGGATATGCCTGCGGACCTCGCGACGACTTCGACCAGCTCGGATTTGTTCATTTGTTCTCCCCTATACCTCTGAACCCGAAAAGCTTCTCCCTTGCCACCTGGCCGGGGACAAACCGGCCGGGTGGTACTGTGTGCTGTGCGTTCCTGTTGGTGTTTCGGCGAATGCCGACAATGAATTTGCGCCGGCTTCTTTATAGCAAGCGCGAAAAGCCGGTGTCAAGAAAAAAAAACAGCGGCGCGTGACTTGTGACGCGCCACTCAACGAAAAAATGGCGGCGATGAACGAATTCGCGTGACGTCAGCAAGAAAATTCGTAAGCGCTGACGGGACTTACCGGCAACTCCTCCGCCGTTACAGCAGCGCGAAATAAAAAAGGGCGGCCGAGCCGCCCTTTTTTTGCGTGAGACCAGTCAGTCACGCGTCACTGGTCACGCCTCGTCGAACTAGTGCTTGACAGCAGGCGCCGGAGCCCCGGTCACCGGCGGCGGCGTGGAAGTCGCAGCAGCCTCCTCCTCCGACAGCGGCTCGGTCTTGCGCTCGAGCGCCAGGTCGAACACGGCGTCGATCCATTTCACCGGGTGAATATCCAGCCGATTCTTGATGTTGTCCGGAATCTCCGCGAGATCCTTCACGTTTTCCTCCGGGATCAAGACCGTCTTGATCCCGCCGCGATGCGCCGCCAGCAGCTTTTCCTTGAGGCCCCCGATCTGAAGCACCTCGCCACGC
>DATFVY010000131.1:0-3251 GCA_035259925.1 Burkholderiales bacterium | reverse complement strand
CAGGAGCAGCGCCACCTGCGCTACGGCGAGACCAACCTCGAGCCCAACCTCAAGGAGAGCACCGGCGGGCTGCGCGACCTGCAAACCGTGCTGTGGATCGCGCGCGCGGCCGGCATCGGCAGGAGCTGGCGCGACCTGGCCCGGCGCGGCGTGATCACCAACGGCGAGGTGCGCGAGATCCAGCAGCATGAGAGCCTGCTGCAGTCGCTGCGCATCCGCCTGCACTACCTCGCGGGACGGCGCGAGGACCGGCTGCTGTTCGATTTCCAGACTCCCCTGGCGCGCGAGTTCGGCCTGCACGACCGGCCGCACCGCCTCGCGAGCGAGCAGCTCATGCAGCGCTACTACCTCACGGCCAAGGCGGTATCGCAGCTCGCCACCGTGATGCTCCAGAACCTGGGGGCGCGCATCACGCCGCCGCACGACAAAGAGTATCACCCGATCAACGAGCGCTTCGGAGCCCGCGACGAACTGCTCACCGCGGTGGACGAGCGGCTGTTCGAGCGCAAGCCTTCCGCGATCCTGGAGAGCTTCCTGCTGCTGCAGCAGCACCCCGAGCTGAAGGGGGTCAGCGCGCCTACCCTGCGTGCGCTATGGCGCGCGCGCAGGCTCATCAATTCCGCGTTCCGCAAGGATCCGCTCAACCATGAGCGCTTCCTGGAGGTGCTGCGCAGCCCGACCCGAGTGGAGCGGGCATTGCGTCGCATGAGCGAGTACGGGGTGCTGGGCCGCTATGTGCCGGCGTTCGGCAAGATCGTCGGGCAGATGCAGCACGACCTGTATCACGTCTACACGGTGGACGAGCACATCCTGCGCGTGGTGCGCAACCTGCGCCGCTTTTCGATTCCCGAGCTTGCCCACGAGTTCCCGCTGTGCAGCCGGCTCATGAGCAGCTTCGGCCGTCCCGAGCTGCTCTACCTGGCGGCACTGTTCCACGATATCGCGAAGGGGCGCGGCGGCGACCATTCGACCCTGGGAGCCGAGGACGCGCGCGCCTTCTGCCGCGGCCACGGCCTGCCGCGCGACGACGCCGACCTCGTCGCGTGGCTGGTGGAAAGCCACCTCGTCATGTCGTCGACCGCGCAGAAGCAGGACATCGCGGATCCCGCAGTGGTGCAGGCGTTCGCGGCGCGCGTCGGCGACGAGCGGCGCCTTGCGGCGCTCTACCTGTTGACGGTCGCCGACATCCGCGGCACCAGCCCCAAGGTGTGGAACGCCTGGAAGGCGAAGCTGCTCGAGGACCTGTTCTGGGCCACGCGGCGGCTGCTGGCCGGCGACAAGTTCTCCCTCGCCAGCAACGTGCAGGCGCGGCAGGACGAGGCGCGCGCCAAGCTCCGCCTCTACGCGGTGCCGGAAGACGCCGAGAAGAAGCTGTGGGCGCAACTCGAGGACGCCTACTTCCTGCGCCACGAAGCGCAGGAGATCGCGTGGCATACGCGCCTGCTCTACTACCGCGTGCAAACGCAGGAGCCCGTGGTCAAGGCACGGCTGTCACCGGCCGGTGAAGGACTCCAGGTGATGATCTACGTGCCCGACCAGAGGGAGCTGTTCGCTCGCATCTGCAGCTTCTTCGAGCGCATCAGCTACGACATCTTCGAGGCCAAGATCTACACCACGCGCCACGGCTATGCGCTCGACAGCTTCCAGGTGCAGGACCCCGACAACCGCCGCCCCCAGTATCGCGACGTGATCGGCCTGATCGAGCACGAGCTTGCGGAGCGGCTGCGGCAGAAGAGCGCGCTGCCGTCGCTTACCAAGCCGCGCCTTAACCGCCAACTGCGGCATTTCCCGATCTCCCCCGAGGTCCATATCCAGCCCGATGAGAAAGGCACCTCCTCGGTGCTGTCGGTCATTGCTGGTGACCGCCCGGGGCTGCTGTCGCGCATCGCGCGCGTGCTCACGGCCCACGACATCAACCTGCACACAGCCAAGATCAACACCCTGGGCGTACGCGCCGAAGACGTGTTCATCATTACCGGCCACGCCCTGAAGAATCCCAAAACCGTCGTGCGCCTGGAGAGCGACCTGGTCGAGCAATTGCGCACCTGACGGTGCGCGTGACTCGTGGGTGGCGGGTCACGGGTCGATCTACGGAACGCGTCGCCGCCGCGACGCGTTACACCATCCGCGAGTCACGAGTCGCGAGTCACACATCTATTCTTCTTGCAGGTCCTGGCCGGGGAACAGCTCCTCGTTGAAGCCGAAGTTGCGCAGGTCGCGGATGCGCATCGGGTAGAGGATGCCCGCGAGATGGTCGCACTCGTGTTGCACCACGCGCGCGTGAAAACCTTCCACGCTGCGGTCGATGGCGCGGCCGTACTGGTCGTAGCCGCGGTAACGCAAGCGCCGGTGGCGCGGCACCAGTCCCCGCATGCCGGGAACGCTGAGGCAGCCCTCCCAGCCCTCCTCTATCTCCGCGTCGAGCGGCTCGAGCACGGGGTTGACGAGCACGGTGTACGGCACCGGCTCGGCGTCGGGATAGCGCGGATTGTGCTCCACGCAGAAAATCGCGACCTGCAGACCGACCCCGATCTGCGGCGCCGCCAGCCCGGCGCCGTTGAGCGCCTTCATGGTGTCGTCCATGTCGGCGATGAGGGCGTGCAGCTCGGGCGTGTCGAAGCGGTCGACCGGGCGCGACGGCTGGAGCAGCCGCGGATCGCCCATGCGCAGGACCGGCTTAATCGCCATCGAGCACCACCAGCTGCTCGAGGATCGCCCGCACGCGCTCCATGGCGCGCTGCGATACGTCGTTGATGTCTTCCAGCCGCACGGCCAGCCGGCTCGTGCCGCGGCCCGCCGCCGGATTCACGATCACCGCGATCGCGGCATAGCACAGCCCGATCTCGCGCGCGAGCGCGGTCTCCGGCATGCCCGTCATGCCGACGATGTCCGCGCCGTCGCCCTCCAGGCGGTTGATTTCGGCGGCGGTCTCCAGTCGCGGCCCCTGCGTGGCGGCATAGGTAGCCCGGTCGGCTACCGTCTCCCCAGCCGCCCGCGCGGCCCTGATCAGCCGCTGCCGCAGCGCCTCGCAGTAGGGACGGGTAAAGTCGATATGCGTCACGCTGCGGTCGGTGCGGGAAAAATAGGTCGACTGCCGTCCGTGCGTGTAATCGATGATCTGGTCGGGCACGGCCAGCGTGCCAGGCTCGAGATCGGCTCGAATGCCTCCCACTGCTGCGATCGAGACCACGTCATTCACCTGCTGCGCGTGCAGCGCCCAGATATTGGCGCAGTAGTTGACCTCGTGCGGC
>DATFVY010000130.1:0-7798 GCA_035259925.1 Burkholderiales bacterium | reverse complement strand
AACATGCCGGCCAAGGCGCAGGCCGCGGAAGTGACCAAGGTCAAGCGCTTCGAGAGCGGCATCGTCAAGGATCCGATCACGATCACGCCCGACATGAAGGTGCGGGACGTGCTCAAGCTCACGCAGCAGCACAAGATCTCGGGACTGCCAGTGATCAACTCGGGCCGGGTCGTAGGCATCATCACCAATCGCGATCTGCGTTTCGAAACCCAGCTCGATCAGCCGATTCGCAACATCATGACGCCGCGGGAGCGGCTGGTTACCGTGCGGGAGGGCGCCACCCGCGAGGAGGCGATGGCGCTGATGCACAAGCACCGGCTCGAGCGCGTACTGGTGGTCAACGGGGATTTCGAGCTGCGCGGGCTCGTCACGGTAAAGGACATCCTCAAGTCCACCGAGCATCCCAGCGCGTGCAAGGACGAGCTGGGGCGGTTGCGCGTGGGCGCAGCGATTGGCGTGGGCGAAGGAACGGAAGAGCGCGCCGAAGCCCTGATCGAGGCTGGAGCAGACGTAATCGTCGTGGACACCGCGCACGGGCACTCTCAGAACGTGCTGGACCGCGTGAAATGGGTCAAGCGCAAGTTTCCCAAGACCCAGGTGATCGGCGGCAATATCGCCACTGCGGCGGCGGCAAAGGCGTTGGTGGACCATGGCGCCGACGGCGTCAAGGTCGGCATCGGTCCGGGGTCGATCTGCACGACGCGAATCGTCGCCGGCATCGGCGTGCCGCAGATCACGGCGATCGAGAGCACGCTCAAGGGGCTGGCGCAGACCGATGTGCCGCTGATCGCTGACGGCGGCATTCGCTACTCGGGCGACATCGCCAAGGCGCTCGCGGCCGGCGCCCACGCAGTGATGATCGGGAGCCTTTTCGCCGGCACCGAGGAATCGCCGGGCGAAATCGAGCTGTTCCAGGGGCGCTCCTACAAGTCCTACCGCGGCATGGGCTCGTTGTCGGCGATGCAGCAGGGGGCAGCCGACCGTTATTTCCAGGACGAAGAACCCGACACGGATAAGCTGGTGCCGGAGGGCGTGGAGGGGCGGGTGCCGTACAAAGGCCAGCTGGGGCCGCTGGTGCAGCAGCTCATCGGCGGGCTCAGCTCGAGTATGGGTTACCTCGGCTGCGCCACGATCGAGGAGGTGCGGGCCAAGGCTGAGTTCGTCGAGATCACCTCCGCCGGCATGCGTGAATCCCACGTTCATGACGTGCAGATCGTGAAGGAAGCGCCTAACTACAGAGTCGAGTGACCGGTGACCAGTGACCGGTGATCAGTGAGCCCCAAAACCCAGATCCGCCCGGCGACCGCAACCTCTCCGGCCGTTAGCGCGCCCGCCGCGCAGCATGAGAAAGTCCTCATCCTCGACTTCGGCGCGCAGTACACGCAGTTGATCGCGCGCCGGGTGCGCGAATCGAAGGTCTACTGCGAGATCCACCCCTGGGACGTCTCCGACGCCTTCGTGCGCGACTTCGGGGCAAAGGGCGTGATCCTCTCGGGCAGCCATCTGTCAGCCTACGACGAGAGCACCGCCAGGGCCCCCCAGGCGGTGTTCGACGTGGGCGTGCCGGTGCTCGGCATCTGCTACGGCATGCAGACGATGGCACAGCAGCTCGGCGGCCGGGTCGAGGCGGGCAAGGTGCGGGAGTTCGGCTATGCCGAGGTGCGGGCCCGCGGCCATACCAAGCTGCTCGACGGCATCGAGGACTCCCGCACCGCGGAAGGCCACGGCCTGCTCAAAGTCTGGATGAGCCATGGCGACAAGGTGACCGAGCTGCCGCCGGGCTTCAAGCTGATGGCGTCCACCGACGCCTGCCCGGTCGCGGGCATGGCCGACGAAAGCCGCCGCTTCTATGGCGTCCAGTTCCATCCCGAAGTAACGCACACGCTCCAGGGTAAGGCCATCCTGGAGCGCTTCGTGCGGAAAATCTGCGGCCTTTCCGGCGACTGGAGCATGCCGAATTTCGTCGAGGAGGCGGTGCAGCGCATCCGTGACGAGGTGGGCCGGGAAGGGGTGGTGCTGGGTCTCTCCGGCGGCGTGGATTCCTCGGTGGCGGCAGCACTTATCCACCGCGCGATCGGCAGGCAGCTCACCTGCGTATTCGTGGACCACGGGCTGCTGCGCCTCAACGAGACCGAGCAGGTGATGAATGCCATGGCTGGCAGCCTCGGCGTCAACGTGGACTACGTGGACGCGCGCGATCAGTTCCTGAAGCACCTCAAGGGCGTCACCGACCCGGAGGAAAAGCGCAAGATCATCGGGCGCGAATTCATCGAGGTATTCCAGCGCGAGGCGGCGAAGCTGCCGCAGGCCCGGTGGCTGGCGCAGGGCACGATCTATCCCGACGTGATCGAGTCCGCCGGCGCGAAGACCAAGAAGGCGCACAGCATCAAGTCGCACCACAACGTCGGCGGGTTGCCCGACACCCTGCACCTCAAGCTCCTCGAGCCGTTGCGCGAGCTGTTCAAGGACGAGGTGCGCGAGCTCGGCCTCGCCCTCGGGCTGCCACGCGAGATGGTGTTCCGCCATCCGTTTCCCGGTCCCGGCCTGGGCGTCCGGATCCTCGGCGAAGTGAAGGCGGAATATGCGGACCTGCTGCGCCGGGCCGACGCGATCTTCATAGATGAGCTGCGGGCGAGCGGGTGGTACGACAAGACGGCTCAGGCGTTCGCGGTGTTCCTGCCCGTGAGGTCCGTGGGGGTGATGGGCGACGGGCGAACCTACGAGCACGTAATCGCGTTGCGCGCGGTGCAAACCCAGGACTTCATGACCGCGCAGTGGGCCGAGCTGCCGCACGCGCTCCTGTCCAGGGTCTCAAACCGCATCATCAACGAGGTACGCGGCATCAACCGCGTGACTTATGACATTTCGAGCAAACCCCCCGCGACGATAGAATGGGAGTGACGCGGTTTATAATCCAGACGCTAGAAACTAGCTTGCCGACGCGATGCTGATACCGTCGGCAATAACAGGGGAGCTCCTGCCGGCACCATGCGGCAGCATCAGTCCATTCTCGAATACCGGCGCGGCCGCTATCTGAAGCTGGCGCTAGCGCTTTGCGCCGGCGCGATTGCCGCGTACGTCTGGCACGAGCCACCGGTCACCTATCTCAAGCCCTACGGCGGCACCTGGCTGGGCTACACGCTGGGTACCCTCTGTGCCGTTCTGGTGCTGTGGCTGATGA
Organism: Burkholderiales bacterium; assembly: GCA_035259925.1. Classification (GTDB taxonomy): domain Bacteria; phylum Pseudomonadota; class Gammaproteobacteria; order Burkholderiales; family SG8-41; genus SG8-41. The sequence goes on along the minus strand of DATFVY010000130.1, from coordinate 4,617 downwards.
TGCTCGGTGTGCGGAAGCGCAGTTATCGCTCGACCCTGGGCACAGTCCAGGGGTGGACTTCCGCGCACGTCTATATAGGCGCCACCCTGGCTCTGCTCGCCTCGCTGCACTGCGCGTTCGAGTTCGGCTGGAATGTCCACACGCTGGCGTATGCCCTGATGATCGTCGTCATCGCCAGCGGTTTCTTCGGCGTCTATGCCTACGCCCGTTATCCGGGGATGGTCACCGACAATCTGGCAGGCGAGACGCTCGAAACGATGCTGCTCAAGCTGGCCGATCTCGATCGCAAGTGCCGGCAGCTCGCACTCGATCTGCCCGATGAGATCAATGCGATCGTGATAAAGGCATCGAGGGCTCCGCGCGAGATGGGCCCGCCCGGCAGGACGAGCTGGTGGATGCAAGTCATGAACACCGAGTGCCGCGTTCGCGCGGCATGCGACGTGCTGATGAAGGCCAGCACCCGGAACCTCACGCCCGCGCAGATCAAGGTCAACGAGCAGTTGATTGCCGAGATGACGCGCAAGAGCGCGCTCACCGACCGGGTACGACGCGATCTGCGCTTTCGCCGGCTGCTGCAGGCCTGGCTGTATGTGCACGTGCCGCTCTCGTTCGCGTTGCTGGCAGCGGTGATCGCCCATGTGATCGCCGTGTTCTACTTCTGGTAGGCGCGGGCATCCATGCAGATCCTGGTAACCTACGTCAGCGTCGGCCGGCAAGGGCAGGTGCAGCGCGACCAGCGGCGCGTCGATGGCGCCGTGCTCGGCGTCGGTCGCGGCACTCACTGCGAGATCCATCTCGCCGATGCGCGCGTGGCGCTCAACCACGCACGCATCACCGTCACGGCGGCCGGCGCAACGATCGAGGCGCAGTCGGGGTCCGTGGAGGTCAACGGCCACGCCGCGGCCGCTGCGGCGCTGGCGGTGGGCGACCGCATCGAGATCGGTCCATACGAAATGGTGGTCGAGGCACCGCCGGGCGGGCTGCCGCTGGCGTTGAGCGTGAAGCTGGGGCGCCCTCTGCCCGTGCGGGGCATATCCCTGAGGCGCGCGCTCGCGCGCAGGCCGCCCGTCTCCAAGCGTCGCCTGTCGTACATCGCATTTCTGAGCGTGCTGCTTCTGTGCCTGTTGATACCCATGACGTCCGACCTCCTTGATCAATGGCATGGAGCCCACGCCGTGCCGCCGTCCGGGTCCGAGATGTCGCAGGATGTCCTGCATGCGATGAGCGGGAAGTTCACCAAGGTCTGGAATCCGGGGCCGGTGTCGCGCAGCCATCAGATATTCGGCTCGGACTGCCGCGCCTGTCATGAGTATCCGTTCGTGCAGGTTCGCGACGGGGCCTGTCTCGCCTGTCATAAGGAGATCAAGGAGCACGTCGCGCGCACGCAGCTGACGGGCCAACAGGGGCTGTCGTTCGCCGAGGCGCGCTGCGCGGAGTGTCATCGCGACCACAAGGGCATCCAGATGGCTCCGCGGGCGCAGGAGCAGTGCGCGGACTGCCATCGCAACATCAAGGCGTTCGCCGCCAAGGCCGGCTCGGACAACGTCACAGATTTTCGCGTGGATCACCCGGCGTTCCGCCTGTCCATGCTGGACGCCGCCGCGCCGGGTGTCGTGCGGCGGGTGCGCCAGGGCGGAAAGGGCTCGGCCGCCCTGGTCGAAAACTCGAACCTCAAGTTCAATCACGCCCTCCACATGGACCGCGCCGGGGTGCGCAGCCCGGGGTCGGAGAAGCGCACAGTCCTCGAATGCTCGAGCTGCCACCAGCCGGTCGACGGCGGGCGTCTCATGGCTCCGATATCGATGGAAAAGCACTGCCAGGAATGCCATTCGCTCGCCTTCGAGCCCAAGCTGACCCAGCGCCAGGTACCCCACGGCTCCGAAAAAGCGATCGCCACGATGCTGCGCGAGTTCTACGCCCGCCTCGTGCTGGGCGACGCTGCGCCGGGCGTCCCGGCGCCGGAGGACGTGCAACGCCGGCGGCCAGGCGCCGTGCTGACAACGAGCGATCGCCAGCAGGCGCTGCGCATCGCGGACGAGCGTGCGCAGCGCGCCCTGCGCGACCTGTTCGAAACGCGCGAGGTCTGCAAGACCTGCCACGACGTGAGCCGCGACGGCAGCGGCTGGAAGGTAGCGCCGGTGGCCGTCACGAGCCACTGGATGCCGCAGGCCCGATTCACCCACGGCAAGCACACCGCGCAGTCCTGCACGACCTGCCACGATGTCACGAAGTCGAAGGAGTCGCGCGACGTCGGCATGCCCGACATCGGCAAATGCCGTGAATGCCACGTCGGGGCGCGCGCCGTCATGGACAAGGTGACATCGGACTGCACGACCTGCCACCGGTTCCATGCGGGCCGCGATCGCTGGCACGGACCGGCATCGCTCACAAGTCAAAGAGAAGCCAGATCAAGAAAATAATCGCACTGCTGTTGGCGGGCGCGCTGGCCGGCTGCGGAGGCAGCGACGGCGGTGACGGCGGCACTCCGCCCGGCGGCTGCGCGGGGAGCTGCGCATTGACCACGCCGGTCGCGCTGACGGTCGCCGAAGTCGAGCGCATCATCAGCCAGGCGGTGCAGGAAGCCCAGGCGCGCGGCGCGGCGGCCACGATCGCCGTGGTCGACCGCACGGGCAACGTGCTCGCCGTCTTCCAGATGACCGGGGCGGCCGCCACTTTCACCATATCCGGCGGGCGCGGCGTGACGGGCGGGCTCGAGGGCGTCAACACGGTTCCTTCCGGGTTCGCGGCGATCAGCAAGGCGATCACCGGCGCCTACCTGTCATCGGAAGGCAACGCCTTTTCGACCCGCACCGCGAGCCAGATCGTGCAGCAGAACTTCAGTCCCGGGGAGATCGGTTCTCCCGGGGGCCCCCTGTTCGGCGTGCAGTTCTCGTCGCTCGCGTGCTCGGACGTCGTACGCAACGCCGCGGGCGGCAGCGCAGGCCCCAAGGGCTCGCCGCTCGGGCTTGCTGCCGATCCCGGCGGCTTGCCCCTCTACAAGAACGGCACGGTAGTCGGTGGCATCGGCGTGATCGCCGACGGCACCTACGGTCTCGACCTCGATATTTCGAACTTTGATACCGACCCCGACGAGCTGGTGGCAGTGGCGGGAGTGCGAGGCTTCGACGCGCCTTCCGACCGGCGCGCCAACACCATCACGGTCGACGGGCGGTCGCTGCGCTACGTCGATTCGGAGGCGCTGGCTTCGAACCCGGCGACGGCGCCTCCATTCGCGTCGCTGCCGGGCGCGCTGGTCGCCGTGACGGGCTACGCGGGCGCCGTGGTCTCGGCTGGGGTCGCCTACGGCACCACGGCTTCCGGCATACGGGCGGACACCAACCCGGCGTTTGCCGGCCTGAACGCCTTCGTCGTCGACGATGGCGGCGGCGTCAATCGTTATCCGCCAGTGGCCGGCACCGACGGCCTGATGACCCAGGCAGAAGTAACACGCATCCTGGCGGAGGCGATCAGGATCGCAAACCGCGCGCGCGCCCAGATCCGCAGACCCCTCGGGTCGGCCGCCCAGGTCAATATCTCGGTCGTCGACACCAACGGCGTCGTGCTCGGCTTGATCCGCACGCCGGACGCGCCGGTGTTCGGCATCGACGTGTCCGTGCAGAAAGCGCGGAGCGCGCTGCTGTTTTCGCATCCCAATGCGGCGGCCGAGCTCAGCGCAGCGGGGTTCGGGAGCTACGTGGCCAGCATGCAGGCGTTCATTCCCGGCGGTACGGCGCTTACCAACGGTGTCGCCTACAGCAACCGCACCGTCGGCAATCTCGCACGGCCGTTCTTCCCCGATGGCATCAACGGCAATGCGCAGGGTCCGCTGTCGAGGCCGTTCGCGAACTGGAGCCCGTTCAACGACGGCCTGCAACTCGACCTGTCGATCACCGCCATCGTTGCCAATATCGGCGCCAATCCGCCGGCTCCGCCGTGCACCGCGCTGGCCCGGGTACCGAACGGAATCCAGATCTTCCCCGGCAGCGTTCCGATATTCCGTGGTGGCACGCTGGTAGGCGCGATCGGCATCTCAGGGGATGGCATCGATCAGGACGACATGGTGGCGTTCCTCGGTCTCGCCAACGCCGGCGTTGCCCTGGGGACCGGCATTGCGAACGCGCCCCCCGCGCAGCGCGCCGACCAGATCGGCGGGCTGCCCGGCGGGCAACTGCGCTACGTCAACTGCCCGGTTGCGCCGTTCCTCGATACAACGGCCACCAACGTCTGCAATGGCATCTAGAGCCGGCCTCCCGCCCGCCGTCGTCCTGCTGCTCGCCGTGGCCGGCTGGGTTTTCTGCGCGGCTCCGGCTGCGGGCGCGCAGGCCGCGAAGCCTGCGAAGCCCACCAAGCCCGCTCAACCCGCAGCGCCCCCACTGGAGGCCGGACGCTACCTGGTGCAGATCGTGGCACCCGAGGTCAACCTGCACGACGGCCCGCGCGCGACGGAACCGGTCGTTGCGCGCGCCGAGGAGGGCACGCGCTTCGAAGCCGACGCCAGAGTCGGCGACTGGTATCGCGTCCGGCGCGCCAACGGGACGCAGGCGTGGCTACTGGATGCGCCGCTGGCGGACGGCAGAACGATCGCCGTCTCCGCATGGCCCGCCGGGCTGCGCATCG
>DATFVY010000129.1:0-2536 GCA_035259925.1 Burkholderiales bacterium | reverse complement strand
GATGATCTCGTCGATGTTCTTGGTCGCGTGGATCTTGTTCGTGACCACCTGCAGCTTGGTCTGGAACTGCAGCTTTTCGGCCAGGTTGTCGTGGCTGACCGGCTTGCTCTGGAGTACGGTGCTCATGGCGCCCTCACTCTCGCTTCTCGAACCTGATGGTTAGCGGCTGATCGGATCTCGTCGGCAACCCGCCACTGTACGGCCAAGACCCGCCCGCGCAAAGGAAACATTGCCGGGACTCGACGCGTGGAGGCTGGGGGGCAATCACGGCTACTTGGTCTCGAAAGTCCAGGCGCCGTCCCAGCCGGCTTGCGGTGGGTGCGCCCGGAGCTGGGCGATGCGCTCGATGAACACCCCATAAAGCTCGCCATCCTCGGACCCCTTCTGCAGGTTCAGCATCTGCAGCTCGGCCATGTCCCATTCCTGGTTGCGATAGAGCTTAAGTGCCTGATTCCACAACTTAATCTCATTCAACTTGGCCTGCCCTACCTGCCCTTCCAGGCCCAGCGGCTGGTAGATTACGACCGGCTCGTCCTTGCCTTTCACGCGCACGCGGTCGACTTCGCGCAGGACGAAGCCCGTGATCAGCTTGCGGGTACCCTCGCCGATAATAATATCAGCCCCGTACTGCTTTGTGATGCCTTCCAGCCGCGAGGCGATATTCACTGCGTCGCCCATCACGGTGTAGGCCTTGCGGATCTTCGATCCCATGTCGCCCACCCGCATGACTCCGGAATTAACGCCGATGCCGATCTTGAACGTGGGCCAGCCTCTGGCCTTGAATTTCTCGTTGAGCGAGTTGGCTTCGCTCTGCATGCCGAGCGCGGCGAGCACCGCGTTGTGCGCATGCTGCGCATCGGCCACCGGCGCGCCCCAGAATGCCATGATCGCATCGCCGATGTACTTGTCGAGCGTTCCGCGATGCTGCTCGCGGATCACCAGACTCATGTTGGTGAGGTACTCGTTGATATAGTGCGACAGGTCCTCGGGCGACAGCGCCTCGGAGATGGTGGTGAAGCCGCGCACGTCGGAGAACAGCACCGACAGCTCCTGAGCGCGCGGCGCCATGTTGAACTTCTCCGGATTCCTCGCCATTTCGTCCACCAGCTCCGGCGGCACGTACTGGCCGAACAGGCCCGTAATCTGGCGCATGCCACGCGCCTCGATGAAGAAGCCGTACATCATGTTGAGGGTAAACAGCACCAGGATCATGACCAGCCCGGAAGCGAGCGGCAGCACGAGGTCGCCGTACTCGAACACCGCCACGTTGGTCGCCAGCACGGCGGTCAGCACCAGCAATGTCGTGAGAGTCGAGGTCAGGGGGTTCAACAGCGGAAGCGCAAGACCCATGGCCAGGCCGGTCGCGAGCAGCAGCAGGAATTCCGCGCCCAGCACATAGCCCGGGCGCTGCTTGAGATCGCCATCAAGCATGCCCGAGATCATGTTGGCGTGGACCTCGACCCCCGGATAGACCGGATCGACGGGAGTGGCGCGCAGGTCGAGCAGGCCGGGCGCGGTGGTGCCGATCAGGACGATCTTGCCTTTCAGCTCGCCCGGGTCGACGCGCTCGTTCATCACGTCGACCAGCGAGAAATACTTGAAGCTTCCCCGGCGCCCGCGGTAGGGCACCAGCGCGCAGGCCTCGTCGTCTACCGGTATCTTGAGCGACCCGACTTGCAGCCACTCGAGATCCGGCTGGCCTTTCTTGGCGCCGAAGGGCGCGCCCGGCATGATCGGCTTCACCGGCGGCGCGCCGAGCAGCACCCGCACCACCGCCAGCGATAACGGCTCGTAGTAGGCGCCGCCGTGCTCCGCCAGCATCGGCACGCGCCGGATAATGCCGTCGTCGTCGGTGCGTGAATTGAAATGGCCGCCGCTCATCGCGGCCTTCTGCAGCACGTCGAGGTTCGCCGTGTAGCCGCCCCACGAAGTCGTGCGAACCGTGCGGCCCTGGAAGTCCTTGGGGATGAGCACCGGCGGCGGCAGGGTGCCCTTTTTCTGCAGCGCGGCCGACTCCTCCTCTTCGAGCAGCACGTAGCCCATCACGACGCGCCGGCCCTCGATCTTGCGGGCGAATATGTCGTCGTATTCCAGTTGCGGCTTGAGCTGCTTGAGAACGGACTGGAACTGGGAGACTTCGCGCAGCTCGCGCTCCGACAGCCGCTCCAGCACACGGATCCCGGACGACTCGTCGCGCTCGGCAAACACGATGTCGAAGCCGACGACGGCGATCTCGTACTTGTCGAACAGCTTGTCCATGAGCAGCGCCAGCCGGTCGCGCGGCCACGGCCAGCGGCCCTCGCCCCCCTGCTCCCTCTCGGCCAGGCTCCTTTCGTCGATGTCGAGGATGACGACCTTGGTGTCGACGGTTCGCGGCATGGTGAGCCGCAGGCGCGTGTCGTAGATGATCGCCTCGAAGCGATCGATGAGCGGCAGCCGCCCCCACGACGTGACCGTGTGCACGAGGAAGACCAGCACCACGATGAGGCCGATGATGATCCGCGCCAGGTGCTTCCTGATCGCTGCAATCACCCGC
>DATFVY010000128.1:0-4159 GCA_035259925.1 Burkholderiales bacterium | reverse complement strand
GCCGGAATCGAGGTCAGGCCGTCCGACTACGGGCAGCTTGGCGTGGTGGCGAACTTCTCCTGCCGCAAGCCGCACCACGGTATCGCCTACCAATGGTTCCGGCGCGATGGCGTCCTCGCGCTGCTGCCGCTGCCGGGTGAGCGTGTCTCGATGGTATGGTCGATCGGGCAGGAGCGCGGGCGCGAGCTGGTCGCGCTGGCCGCCACGGCGCTGGCGGCCGAAGTCGAAGCGGCCAGCCACGGCGTGCTCGGCGCCCTGAAAGTCATCACTGCCGCGGCGGCCTTCCCGCTTCGGCTCCAGCGCGTGGCGCATTTCACGAAGCCGCGCGTTGCGCTGGTGGGCGATGCCGCCCATAATCTGCACCCGCTCGCCGGCCAGGGGCTCAATCTGGGTTTTCGCGACGCCAGGGCATTGGCCGAGGTGCTGTGCGAGCGCGGTCCACAGCGCGATTGCGGAGACCAGGCGCTGCTCCGGCGCTACGAGCGGGCGCGCCGGGAGGACGTGCTGGCGATGCAGCTGGCGACCGACGGCCTGCAGAAACTTTTCAACAACGAAGCTGTCTGGCTGGCTGGAGCGCGCAACCTGGGGCTGACCTTGCTCAACGCGCAGCCGCTGCTGAAGAACTTCCTGGTTCACCGGGCCGTGGCCTGAGGCGCCAGCAAAGGACAACCATGTCGAGCAGGCTTGTTGCATCGTCGCTGTTGTTGATCGGCCTCATCGCGGGGACGGTTTCCGCCAGCGAGGCGGTGCGCAAGGGCGTCCAGGCGAGATTTCCTGACATGGCGATCGAGAGCGTGCAGAAGACGCCGTTCAGCGGTCTCTACGAGGTCGTGGTGGGCGGTCGCATCCTCTACACGGATGAGAAGGTCAGCTATATCTTCATCGGCAATCTCATCGACGCGCGCGGCGCGGCGGAGCGCGACCTCACGCGCGAGCGCAATGCCCAGCTCGCCGTTCAGACGCTGAGAAAGGCGAGCGACCAGGCGATCAAGCGCGTGCGCGGCAACGGCAAGCGCGTGATTTATACCTTCGAGGATCCGAACTGCGGCTACTGCAAGCAGCTGCAAAAGGAGCTGGCGAAGATCAGCGACGTCACCATCTACACCTTCCTGTGGCCGATCCTGTCGCAGGACTCGGTCGACAAGTCGCGCGCCATCTGGTGCGCGAAGGACCGCGCCAAGGCGTGGGACGACGTCATGCTGCGCGGCGCCGCGGCGCAAGGCGACGGCAACTGCGTGGTGCCGTTCGAGAAGAACCACGAGCTCACTCAGCGCTTCGGGATCAGAGGCACTCCCGCCATCTTCCTGGCCGACGGGCGCATGTTGGGCGGCTACGTTCCCGCTGCCGAGCTCGAGAAGGAGATGAGCTCGGCGGCCTCCGCCAAGTAGCGAATCGCGTCGATGGAATACCCTGCCCGCCGCTACCGTCGGCGGCAATCCGGCGCGTGCGTCTGAGGTGCCCTACGAGACGGGCTGCACGGAAAAGCTCGCTGGCGCCGCGCCGCGCTGCTGCCGCTCCCACATCGTGATGTAGGCGGACTCGATGTGGCGGCGGAAGCGGTTGGTGTCGAACAGGGGACACGTTGCGCGGTTCCGCGCGAGCCTGGCGCGCAGGTCGGCGAGCCGGGCGGGGTGGGTGGCGAGTTCGAGGGCGAGGGCCTCGTACTCGGGCAGCGAGCGTGTGATCAGTTCGGGAAGCCCGGCGGCGCTCAGCAGGCTCGCCGCCACCCGGCCGGCAAAGGTCGTACCCAGGCAGGTCAGCACCGGAAGCCCCGCCCACAGGGCGTCACTCGTGGTCGCGTGCCCGTTGTAGGGAAGCGTGTCCAAAGCGAGGTCGGCGAGCTTATGGCGGGCAAGGAAGACCTCATAGTAGGTCTTCTCTGAAAATACGAGTCGCTCCGCGCCAACGCCCCTGAGCGCCGCCTCCTTCGTCAGATTGCGCGCCGCCGCCGCGCTGCTCGCGAACAGCCACAGCACGCTGCCCTCGACCCTGTCCAGCAGCCGCATCCATGCATCGAAGACTTTCGGACTCAGCTTGTAATTGTTGTTGAACGAGCAGAATACGAACGCCTGCTCGGCCAGCCCGACCTCGGGGCGCGTCGAGCCATGCTCCGCAACGCGCCGCCTCGATTCGTTGACCTGATACGAGTCCGGCAGGTAGGCGACTTTCTCGGCATAGCAGTCGTGCTCCTCCTCGGGAATCACCCACCGATCGGCGAGGACGTAGTCGATATAGTCCGTCCCCATCGTCCCCGGAAAGCCGAGATAGCTGACCTGCAGCGGCACGGCGCGCTGCGCGAATATCCCCGTGCGGCAGCCGCCGGTATAGCCGTTCAGGTCCACCGCGATGTCGATTTCCAGCTGCCGCAGCAGGTGCGCGACTTCCTGGTCGTTCATCTGGCGAACGTCAACGAATCTCTCGAACGCCCCCTGGAGGCGCAAGCGCATCTGGCTCTGCACATCGGGGCCCAACGACATTGCGGTCATCTCGAATCGCGTCCGGTCGTGCTTCTCGAACAACTCCGCCAGGCGAGTGGCCATTACATGCTCGCGAAAGTCGGCGGAGAGATAAGCCAGGCGAATACGGTCATGGCGGTAGCGCTCCCCGCGCCACACCGGCTGCGCGGCCGCCGGGAAGTCGCTCGCGGCGTACACCTGTGCACACCGAAGCTGGTCCGCCGCGGATTCCGAGATGGCCACGAAGCTGAAGGGAGTATCGACGCGCCTGCCGGCCCTTACCCCTTCCGCTATCTGCGCGGTGCCCTGATCGTAGTCCGCCCAATCGCAGCAATGCAGCTGCGAGTTGAGCAACCAGCCTCTCGCATAGTCGTGCGCAGGCGCGATCGCCAGCAGCTTCCGGATATCCACGATGAGGTCCTCGTGCCTCTGGCCGTCCGCCAGAGCGAGATCCTGCAGAGCCATGCAGCGGTTGCGGAGCGCGTCAACGTGGTCCGGGCTTACCGCGAGCGCCCGGTCAAAACTCGACAGCGCCTCCTCCGGACGCCCGAGCTTGAGCAGGACGTTGCCGCGATCGTTCAGCGCTTCCAGGGAGTGAGGCGCAAGCTCGAGGGTGCGATCGTATCTCGCCAGCGCCTGTTCAAGGCGCCTGAGGTCCAGCAGGGCCTTCCCGCAGCCGTTGATGGCGTCGACATAGTCGGGCTGAGCCTTCAACGCGAGGCCGAAACTGGCCAGCGCCTCATCGGGACGAGCGAGCGCCAGCAGGGCATTGCCGCGATTGTTGAGCACGACTGCGTCTCCGGGCTGCAGCGCCAACGCTCGCTCGAAGCTCGCGAGCGCTTCCTCGGGACGCTTGAGTTCCAGCAGGGCATTGCCGCGACCGTTGAGAGCGCCCGCAAAGTCGGGCACGAGTGCCAGCGCGCCCTGGTAGCTCGCCAGCGCTTCTTCGGGCCGCTCGAGGGCCAGCAGGGCGTTGCCGCGATTGTTCAGCGCCTCCACGTGGCGGGGCTCGTGCGTCAGCGCGCGCTCGTAGCTCGCGAGCGCCTCCTCCCGACGCTTGAGGTCGAGCAGGGCATTGCCGCGACCGTTGAGAGCGCCCGCGAAATCGGGCTTGAGCGCCAGCGCGCGCTCATAGCTCGCGAGCGCTTCCTCGGGGCGCCTGAGGTCCAGCAGGACGTTGCCGATGTTTGCATGCGCCGAAGCATCGTGGGGATTGACGCCTATGGCCCTGCCTATCAACTCCGCCGCCACCGGCGCGTTCCCTTTCTGGCTTTCGATGATCCCCAGCAGGTGGAGCGCATAGAAGTACTCCGGCGCCTCGGTCAGGATCTCCCGGCAGATGCTCTGGGCTCGATCCAGCTGCCCGTGCTGCTGCAGCATCAAGGCCTGCTGTAACCTGGCTTGAACCGCTGCAGTATTCATCGCCCAACCCGCATTACTGCTGGTTTGAAGGTGTTTGATAGCCGTTGGGCAGCAGCACCCACATCTTCAACGGCTGCTTCATGCGTCCCGCCTCGCGCGCCGCTTCCTCGCCGAATCCCCAGAAAAAATCGGCGCGCACCGCGCCGCGGATGGCCCCGCCGGTATCCTGCCCCAGCATCAGGCGATTGAGCGGGCGGGTCGACAGCGGCCAGGTCGTCGCGATGTAAACCGGGGCGCCGAGCGGAACGAAACGCTGGTCGACGGCAATACTGCGCTGCGCG
>DATFVY010000127.1:0-3815 GCA_035259925.1 Burkholderiales bacterium | reverse complement strand
ACCTTTCTGCCGTACATGTTCTTCATCTTGATGACGCCGTAAAGCTTGCACACCGTCTCCTCGGTGTCGGACAGCAGCTCGAAGGGAAACTTCATCTTGGCCTTGAAGCCCTCGTGCGACTTCAGGCTGTCGCGCGATATGCCGTAGATCGCGCACTGCAGCTTCTGGAAATCCGGATAGAGGTCGCGGAAGTGCTGGCCCTCGGTGGTGCAGCCCGGCGTGTTGTCCTTGGGATAGAAATACAGGACGACGGGAGCGCCCTTCACGCGTGACAGGCGGAACGGTTTTCCGCCGGTGGCGGGCAGCTCGAAATCGGGCGCTGGCTTGTCTAGCATTCTTGCTGAGCGAATCCTCGATGCGTTCTAGTTTGAAACCATGGTGACCGAATCCACCCCCGCGTGCAAGCGCGGGGCACGAGGCGCGCACAGGGCCGAAACTGCGGAAAAAGAGCCGTTCACGATCCGTGACTCACGAGTCGCGCGTCACTGCCTCGATGAGGAATTCCCTGCCCTCGACCGCGACCGCGCTGCGGGCGCCGGCGATTTTTCCTTCGCCCACAACCCGCCGTGGCAGCCGGGACAACTCGATGCCCATGGCGTAATCGCGCAAGGGCACAGCCTGCAGGCCCAGCGCGCGCCAGCCCGCGAGCAGCGCCTGCAGAGCCGGCGCGTGGACCGTTCCTTCGACTTCGGCGCGTAGAGCAAAGACATGCCCCGCGGGGGCCGGTTCGCGGGTTGTCGCGAGCAGGCGTTCCACCGCCTTTTTCGAATCGAGACCGCCTGCTATCAGCTCGTCCAGCGTGGGGAGGGTGGTCGGGAGTTGCGGGCACGCGACGACCTCTCCGCGGATCACCGGTATGAACGGGCCGGAACCGCGCGTGTCGGAGCAGTGCCGGAATCCGAGCCGCTGCGAGTAACGGTAGGCATAGCGATTCATGCGCCACCCCGGCGCGCCGTGAGTCAGCGCGGGGACCGCGAAGATTTCTTCATAGCGCTCGCGGGCGCGCTGCATCGCCGAGGCGGTCCAGTTTTCATCGGCGCTGGCGATGTGATTGACCCAGTCCGCGCGATCAAAGGCCAGTATCCCGGCTTCGTGGCCCTCCTTGGGCAGCGCGCGCAGAACGTCGCCGCAGCGCAGGCCGACATCCGGCGCGGGCAGGAGGGTGCCCGACAACAGCGCCCTCAAGCCATAGCATCTCAGTTTTGGCACGCGCGGCAGGCTGCCCAGCGCGCGTCCCATGCGGTCGGGCCCGAGATTGAGCAGGAAGGTCGCACGCGCCCCATGCTCCTTGAGTATGGCGACAAGGCGCGGCACCGCGTAGCGCGCGCCGCGCAGGGTAGCAACTTCGATGCGCAGGCCGACCTTCATGCGCCCGCCTGGCCGCGCGATTTTTCGGTTTCGAGGCAGCGCCGGGCGAGCGACGAGAATGCGGCGTCCGCGACGCTGGAGAGCGCCAGTTTGAGCGCGCCGGGCAACTCCGAGTAGTGATTGCCGATCGCGCGCGTGTAGGCGGGATCGTAGTGCCGAGCCAGCAATTCGTTGATCAGCTTGTCCCACCGCTTCGCGCGGGCGAGCTCTCTCCAGCTCCCGACGATCGCGTGGCCGTGCATGGGAATGAGGCAATCAAGCGCCTTGATCAACCCGTCGATGTCGTCACCCAGGTGCGCGTATTCCTGCTTGAGGAGCTCGAGCCGCGCCGCGACCGGGGCTTCCAGCACGATGCACTCGCTCTTCCACATCTGCTCGATCAGGGCTTCGGGCACGCGCAAGGCGCCGATCTTCTTGCTTTCGGCTTCCACGTAGACAGGCCGCTTGGGATCGAAGCCGCGGAGCGAGCCCCATATCAGGCTTTCGTACATTTTCTGCCCGGGTTGCGGAGCGCCCGGGATATGGCCGAGCACGGAGCCCCGATGCGCTGCCAGGGCCTCGAGGTCGAGGACCTGGCCGCCGGCTGCGCGCAGCGTGCGCAGCAACCGGCTCTTCCCCGTGCCGGTCAGGCCGCATACGACGCGCCAGCGGAATGCCGTCGGATGACGCACGAGATCGGCCATCACCGCGCGGCGGTACGACCTGTAGCCGCCGTCGAGCCGGCCCACGCGCCAGCCGACGCGGGAGAACACTTCAGCGAACGCCCCGCTGCGATCACCGCCGCGCCAGCAGTAGAACAGCGGGCGCCATTGCCGCGGCCGCTCGAGAAAGCGCTGATTGAGATGGCGCGAGATGTTGGCGGCGATCAACGCCGCACCGATCTTTTTTGCCTCGAAGGGCGATTGCTGCTTGTAGATCGTGCCGACGCGCGCGCGCTCGTCGTTGCCGAGAGCGGGACAGTTGACCGCGCCGGGAACGTGGTCCTCGGTAAACTCGCCCTCGGAGCGCACGTCCACAATCTCGTCAAACTCGGTGAGTTGTGCTACGGTAACCGTCGCGGGTGAACGCACAGAAGTTCTTGTCGCAGCGTGTTTTTTCGATTGCGGCGGCGCGCTTCAGCCCGCGCTCAAATGGTCAACCATGAACAAACCAGCTGAATCGACGCCCGTCCGCCTGACGCAACTGTCGCATGGCGGCGGCTGAGGCTGCAAGCTCACGCCAGCGTTGCTGAGCGAAGTGCTTGCGGCATCGCCGATCGGCAGGAGCTACGCCAACCTGCTGGTCGGCAATGAGTCGAGCGACGACGCCGCCGTGTATCGCCTGAGCGATACCCAGGCTCTGGTCGCCACCACGGACTTCTTTACGCCGATCGTGGACGATCCGTACGATTACGGCGCCATCGCAGCGACCAATGCGCTGTCGGACGTCTATGCCATGGGCGCGCGTCCGATCCTCGCGCTCGCGCTGCTCGGTGTGCCCCTGGGCAAGCTGCCCACGGACGTCGTGCAGCGCATCGTCGCCGGCGGGCATGATGCCTGCGAGAAGGCCGGCGTGCCGATCGCCGGCGGGCACTCGATCGATTCCCCGGAGCCTCTCTATGGACTCGTTGCGCTGGGATTGGTCGACCCTGCGAAGGTCAAGCGCAACGACCGGGCGCGGCCGGGCGACGCGCTGATCCTCGGCAAGGGGCTGGGCATCGGCATCATGAGCGCGGCGCTCAAGAAGGGCGAGTTGAGAGACAAGAGCTATCGCCAGATGCTGGAATCCACGACCCAGCTCAACACGCCGGGCATCCAGTTCGCGGAAATGGCGGGCGTGCACGCGCTGACCGATGTCACCGGCTACGGGCTGCTCGGGCACCTGCTCGAGATCTGCCGCGGCTCGCAGCTCGCGGCCAGGCTGGATTTCGACAGTATCCCGGTGCTCGCGGCGGCACGCCTGCTGGCGGAGGCAGGCTATGCCACCGGCGCATCGGGACGCAACTGGGAAAGCTATGGCAACGCGGTATCGCTGCCGGCGGGCTGGCCCGAGTGGCGCAGGAAACTCCTCACGGATCCGCAGACGAGCGGCGGCCTGCTGGTCGCATGCGATCCCACCGCCGCCCCGGCGGTGCTGGATGTCTTCAAGAAGGAAGGCTTCCGCCATGCGGCGCGGATTGGCACGCTGGAACGCGGCGAGCCCCACATCGCGCTGCGATAGCCGTCACTTCGTCACTGCGTCACCGGCCGCTTGAGCAGCGGCCTCAGTTCCTTCCACACGGTGTCCAGCATCAGCGGCTGTGCCTCTGCGGTCGGATGAATGCCGTCGAGCTGGAAGAATTCCCGTTTCTCGCCAAACCCGTCGAGCAGGAAAGGTACCCGCCGCAGCTTCCGGCTGCGGGCAACGTCGCTGAATACCTGCTGGAACTTGCTGGTGTAGTCCATGCCGAAGTTGGGAGGCAGGCGGAT
>DATFVY010000126.1:0-6685 GCA_035259925.1 Burkholderiales bacterium | reverse complement strand
AAGGACGCGGCGAAATCGAAGGCGATCATCGAGGGGCTGGGCAACTGCTACTACTCCATGATCGACGCGCTCGACGCGCCGCCCGTCTCGGGACATTGCGAGCGCTGGGTGGAGGGTACGAACATCGCCTTCGGCTTCGTGGAGTCGCCTCCGGGCCACGGCGCCGGGGAAGAGCGCAGCGCGCACGAGATCTTCCTCTACGTGATCAGCGGCGCGATGGAGGCGAAAGTGGGCGGGAAGAAGCAGCGCGCCGTCGTCGGCGACGTCGTGCACGTGCCGCGTGGGGCTGCTTACGAGTGGAAAGTCAGCGCGGGCGAGCCGGTGCGCTATGTCGCCGTGCGCTCGACGGCGCGGCTCGAGGCGGTTATCGACAAGAACGGCGCCGCCGACAACTGGCGCGGCTAGCGCTGCCACATGGCAGCGAAATCCCAAATCTCAAATCCCAAATTCCAAACAAAGCTGCGAAATCCCAATACTCAAACGTTTGAAGTTTGCTGCTTGGTCGTTTGAAATCTGTTTGAAACTTGGTGCTTGGGACTTGTTTGTAATTTGGAGCTTGGGATTTGGTGCTTGCGTGACCTACTCCGGCTTGATCCCTGCAAGCCTGACAAGCTTGCCCATGCTCTCGTAGTCCTCACGGATCAGCCTGCCGAAGTCCTGCGGCGTGCCCCAGGCGGGCTCGTCTCCGAGCACGAGGTAGCGCTTGCGCATTTCGGGAGTGTCGAGGGTCTCGTTCATCGCGCGGTTGAATTTCGCGATGACCGCCTGCGGGGTGCCGCGCGGGGCGACGACGCCGTTCCAGCCGTAGAGGCGGAACCCGGGCACGCCGCTCTCCGCGATGGTGGGCAGCTCGGGCATGATCCCCGAGCGCTTGTCGCCGCCGCTGGCGAGGCAGCGCAGGCGCCCGGCGTTGACCTGGGTCATGGCGGCGCTCAGCGGCGCCACGGTGAAGTCCGATTCACCCTGCACCAGCGCGGCGATGGACGCGCCGCCCTTGTAGGGGACGTGGTTGGCGGAGATGCCGGCGAGCGTCGTGAAGAGAACACCGGCGAGATGGCTGGTCGAGCCGATGCCGGCGGAAGCCATGTTGAGCTGGCCCGGCTTGTCCCGCGCGAGCTTCACCAGCTCCTGCACCGTCCGCGGCGGGAACTTGCCGTGCACGCATACCGCGGTCTGCGCCAGTATGAACACTCCGACGGGAACGAAATCGCGCAGGGGATCGTAGGCGAGCTTGCCGTAGACATGCGGCGTGATGACCAGCATCGAAGCCGCCACGCCGACCAGCGTGTAGCCGTCCGGCGCGGCCTTGGACGCGATCTCCATGCCCAGCGTTCCGCCCGCGCCCGGGCGGTTGTCCACGACGAGTTGCTGGCCCAGGCGCTCCGCGGTGGCGGCGAAGACGATGCGGCCCACCGTATCGGTCGTGCTGCCGGGGGCCTGCGGCACCACCATGCGAACCGGCCGCACGGGGTAATCCAGTCGCTGCGCGGCAAACGCGCCGGGGCAGGCCAGGACCGCCGCGAGCAACCATCCCGTTCCACGCATGGCGCTCTCCTCCTTGGACGTTATGCGCATAGTGTATGGTAGATTGCGACTTCTTTTCCGCTCGCACATCCATCACGGAGGAAACGCATGTCCAGGCTTACGTTGAAGCAGGCCAACACCATCATCGAAAAAGCATTCGCCAAGGCGCGCGAAATGAAGATCAAGCCGCTGGGCGTGGTGGTGCTGGATGATTCCGGCAATATCGTATCGGCGCAGCGCGAGGACGGCGCGAGCATGTTCCGCCTCGACATCGCGAAGGGAAAGGCGTGGGCGTCGGTGGCGATGGGCGCATCGAGCAAGGCGCTCGGCAAGCGGGCCAAGGACAATCCGAACTTCTTCGTCACGCTCGCGGCCACCGCGGGCGGCAAGTTCCTGCCCCAGACCGGAGCTGCGTTGATCAAGGACAGCGCCGGAGCGATCATCGGCTCCGCCGGCGCCAGCGGTGGCACCGGGGAGGAGGACGAAGCCTGCTGCGTCGCCGGAATCGAAGCCGCAGGGCTTACTGCTGACGCTTCCGCCTGAAGGCGTGACGACTCACGGCTGACGACTAGCGACACCCCTTCAGGACGAAAAAAAGGGCGGCATGGCCGCCCTTTTTTCATGACTGTTCGTCAGTCATCAGTCGTCAGTCATCACTGCTTCGCCAGACCGAGATCGGTGAGAATCGTCTTCATCACGTCGTTTTCCCGGTCGAGGTGCTTGCGAGTTTCGGCGGAAAGCAGGTAGTTCGCGTCCCAGAACTGCGACTCCGTGTCTTTTCTCCAGTCTTCGCTCTGGGCGAGCTTTTCGAAGACCGCGTCCCAATAGGCCACCTCGGCCGGCTTGAGCCCCCTGGGTCCCATGAATCCGCGCCAGGTGAAGAACTCGGCGTCTATACCCTGCTCCTTGAAGGTCGGGGTTTCCGCATATCCCCTGTCCCTTTGCGCCGACGACACGCCCAGCATCCGGGCCCGGCCGTCCTTCTGCAGCGGCACCATGCTGCGCGGGGAGGCGACGTAGACGTCGATATGGCCGCCGAGCAGCGCGGTCACGCCTTCACCGCCCCCCGAGTAGACGACCGCCTTCGCGGTCTTGGGGTCGACGCCGATGGACTTGAGGTACATGCTCATCACGACGTGATTGTGGTTGCCGCGCGCGGTGGCGAAGGCGAAGCTCACCGACTGGGGATCCTTCTTCAGGCGCGCCGTAAGGTCCTTGAGCGACCCGATGGGAGAATCGCCCTTGACGGCGAGCACGACGTACTCGCGCGCCAGGATGTTGAGCGGCGTGAAATCCTGGTAGTTGAGCTGCGTGGTGCCCATGATGCGGTTGCCGATCAGGGTGGGCGAGTAGGTGGCGATGTAGTGCCCGTCGCCCGCGTGCTGGTTGAGATACGCCCACCCGATCGTGTTCGCCGCGCCCGGCTTGTTCACGACCGTGGAGCTGGGCACCAGCCCGCCATTCTGGAAGATGCGCTGGACCAGGCGCGCCATCACGTCGGGGGCGCCGCCGGGCGACGAGCCCACGACGAGCTCGACGGGCCTGCTCGGCTTCCACTGCTGCGCCGCCGCCGGCACGACGGCGATGACCAGGGCAACGCAACCAGCGACAAATCCTGCTAAACGCATATTTCCTCCATATCTGGCCGTCAGTCGTCAGTCATCAGTCGTCACTTCTTCTCTGGTATGACGCCAAGCTCTCCCAGCAGGCTCTTCAGCAGCGCGTATTCGGCATCGAGGTGCTTGATCGAGGCGGCGGCCGTCATGTACTCCTCCGTCCAGGCGTTCTGCTCCACGTCCTGTTTCCATTCGTCGCCCTGGACCATTTTGGCAAAGGCCTGGTCCCAGAAGGCGAGCTGGGCGGACGTCAGCCCTTTGGGCCCGATGAATCCCCGCCAGCTGAAGAACTCCGCGTCTATTCCCTGCTCCTTGAGCGTCGGCAGCGTCGCCTGCACCCCTGCCTGCCGCTGCGGCGCGGCGATGCCGATCGCGCGCGCCTTGCCGGACTGTATATGCGGCACGGCGCTCGCGGGAGCCCCGACCAGCACGTCGACGTGGCCGCCGAGCACCGAGATCATGCCGTCGCCGCCGGATTTCTGTATGACGACTTTGGCTTTCTTCGGATCGACGCCGGCGGACTTGAACAGCATGCCGATGACGACGTGATTCTGGTTGCCCGGCGCCGATGCGAAGGCAAAGCTCACCGAGCTCGGGTCCTTGCGGAGGCGCTCGACCAGCGCCGTGCCGGAGCCGATCGGCGAATCGGCCTTGACGGTCAGCATGACGTGCTCGCGCACGAGGATGCTGAGCGGCGTGAATTCCGTGTAGTTGAGCTTGCTGACGCCGAGGATGTGGTTCGTCAGCATCGTGGGAGAGAAGGTCGCGATGTAATGCGCGTCGCCCGGATGCTGCGTCATGAAGTTGAAAGCGACCGAGCCGCCGCCGCCGGGGCGGTTAGTGACGCTGACGCTGGGAAAGACGGGATTCGCCTGGAGCAGCTTCTGGACCACGCGCGCCGAGCGGTCCGACACGCCGCCCGCCCCGGAGGCCACGACGATGTCGACGTTCCGCGCCGGCTTCCATCCCTGTGCGCCGGCCATGCCGCAGACGCACAGGCATATCCCGACGCAAGCTGCTTTTAAAGCGCGCATGTCCTCCTCCTTTTTATGAGCTTCATCGTATACACGATCAGCCGGCCTGTCACGGTCCGGAAAGTGGACGCCAACGGCGCTGCGCGTTGACGCCGCCGCGGCCGCTCTCTAGAGTGGCCTGCATGAACGTCTATCGTCCGGCCGAGGTCGGCATGTCGCTTGCGGAAGTCGACACGCCGGCGCTGCTGCTCGACCTCGACGCGTTCGAGCGCAACCTGGATCGCATGGACGCCGCGCTCGCCGGCAGAAGCATCAGCCTGCGGCCGCACGCGAAGAGCCACAAGTGCCCCGAGATTGCCCTGCGGCAGATGAAGCGGGGCGCGGCGGGCGTGTGCTGCCAGAAGGTGAGCGAGGCGGAGGCGATGGTGGACGGCGGGGTGCCGGACGTGCTCGTCGCGAATGAAGTGGTCGGCGCGGCCAAGCTCAGGCGCCTGGTGGCGCTGGCGAAGCGCGCACACGTAGCGGTGTGCGCCGATGACCCGGGCAACGTCTCAGCGCTCGACGAGGCCGCGCGCACGGCCGGGGTGAAGCTCGATGTGCTCGTGGAGGTCAACGTCGGGGCCAACCGCTGCGGCGTGGAGCCGGGCGAGCCGTCACTGCGGCTCGCCCAGGCCATATCGCATGCGCGCAACCTGCGGTTTGCCGGGCTCCAGGCCTACCAGGGCGCGGCGCAACACCTGCGCAAGGTGGAGGACCGCCGGGCCGCGATCGAGGCGGCTTGCGCGCGCGTGCGCGAGACGACGGAGCTGCTCGAGGACGCGCGCATCAAGTGCGACAAGGTAACGGGCGCCGGCACGGGCACCTTCCTGTTCGAGGCGATGAGCGGCGTCTACCAGGAGCTCCAGGCCGGGTCGTACATCTTCATGGACGTGGATTACGCCAAGAACGACTGGACCGAGAGCGGCATCCCGCGCTTCGAGCACAGCCTGTTCGTCTGGACCACCGTCATGAGCAGCGCGGCGCCGGAGCGCGCGGTCGTGGACGCCGGCCTCAAGGCCTCCAGCGTGGACTCGGGCATGCCGCGCGTCGCGGAAGTGGATGGCGCCGAGTACGTGAAGGCTTCGGACGAGCACGGCGTGCTGAAGCTCGCCGGCAAGACCCGCCTGGCAGTGGGCGAGAAACTGAAGCTGATCCCGGGCCACTGCGATCCCACGGTCAACCTCTACGACTATTACGTATGCGTGCGCGGCGGGCGCGTCGAGGCGCTGTGGCCCATCACGGCGCGCGGCGCGGTGTGGTGACGGCGAAAGGCAAAAAGGAATGGCACAGGAAAAGACCAAAGTCGTACTGGGCACCGCAACGCCAGGCGGGGGATTCCCCGCGTATGGGTGGCCCTATGCTGAGGTTCTGAACGCGACCGACCCGACGCTCGCGATCGAGCCGATCAATACCAAGGGCAGCAACGAGAACGTGGTGGCGCTCGACGAAGGCAAGATGGACATCGGCCTAGTCACCGGCGAGGTCACCTATGAGGCGATCAGCGGGCTGGAAGGGCGCAAGAAAGCGAACAACCTGCGCATCATCAACGCCACCTACTCGCAGGCGGGGATGTTCATGGTGAAGGCCGACAGCCCGTACCGCAGCATCTCCGATCTCAAGGGGAAGGCCATCGCCTGGGGCGCGGCGAGCTCGGGCTTCATCGTGCTCGCGCGCTACGTGATGGACGGCCTGGGCCTCGACTTCAAGAAGGACTTCGAGGCGCACTTGCTGGAGAAAGCGGGCGACGGGCCCCCGATGGTGCTCGACGGGCGCGCCGCGGCGATGTGGGGCGGCGGTGTCGGCTGGCCGCCGTTCATGGCGATCGCCAAGGGGCCGGCCGGCATGCGCTTCATCGCTCCCAGCGCGGATGAGATCAAGCGCATCCAGGCTAAGCACTCGTTCCTCAAGGGAACCACGATGCCGGGCGGAAGCTACCCGGGGCAGAGCGGGCCGGTCAACTCGGTTGGGTCATGGCCTTTCGTGCTCGCGCGCAAATCACTGCCCGAAGACGTTGCGTATCGCCTCGCGAAGGCGCTGCACAAGGGCCACGCCGCGCTCACCGGGAAGCTCGACCAGGCGCAGGAATCCACGCTCGAGAACACCCTCGCCGCCGCGCCGACCCGGGACTTGATCCATCCCGGGGTGCTGAAGTACATGAAGGAGATCGGCCTGCTCAAGAAGAAGTGATGGCTGACGACTGATGACTGACGGCACGGCGCCGACCAATCTAGTTCGTCAGTCGTTAGCTGTCAGTCGTCACTCGCAATCCGGCTAGAACCTGTACAACTTGGCCGGATTGCGCACCAGCACCTGCTCGCGCAGCGCGGCATCGGGAATCCAGTCGGCGAGCACGTCCGCGAGATCGGCGTCGTTCGGCATCCTGCCTTTGAGCATCACGTGCGGCCAGTCGGTTCCCCATAACACGCGCTCGGGATTCGTCTCCAACAGTGCGCGCGCGAATGGAACGGTGTCTGGATACGGCAGCGGCGCTGCAGTGATCCGATAAGGCCCGGTCAGCTTCACCCAGGCCCG
>DATFVY010000125.1:0-8542 GCA_035259925.1 Burkholderiales bacterium | reverse complement strand
GACGGTTGCATTTGCCGCCACGGCGGAGGGGCACTCGCTGGAAGTCACGGATGACGGCGTGGGCATGGCCGAAGGCTGGGGGCTCAAGGACGCTTCGCACGGCATACTCGGCATGCAGGAGCGCGCTCGCGAGCTCAATGGCGACCTTGTCATCACCAGCTCGGCGGGCCGGGGCACGACCGTGAAGGTGACGCTGCCGTGGTCCGGCCCCGCTGCCCTGGCCCGGGAAGTCTCCAGCTAAATCAGTATGTTGTGACGCCCTGCGGGGCGCGCGGCAGCGGGCTGGCGGCGCTGTAGGAGGGTGACCGACACCCCGACGCGACCCAGCGCCACAGCACAATCAGACTCAGCCCGATAGTGGGGTGGTGCGCTGCGGGCAAGAATGGGGCGTCCTCTTCAACAGAGTGAGGTCGCTCATGCATGCCGTTGAAACCCGCACTGAACATCCGGATTCCCTGTTGCTACCCGCAACCGACGATGGCAGCTTGGCATTGGATCGTCATGGGCTGCTCTATGGCTCGTCGAGTCAAATGCGCAAGCTCTACCGCTTGCTCGAAAAGGTCGCGCCCACGGATGCGACCGTGCTCATCATCGGCGAAACCGGGGCGGGCAAGGAACTCGTGGCGCACACCATCCACCAGTCGAGCGCCCGGGCTGCGGAGCCGTTCATCGTCATCAACTGCGGGGCGATTCCCGCCAACCTGATCGAGGCTGAATTATTCGGCCACGAGCGGGGCAGCTTCACCGGGGCCGTGCGCACGCACAAAGGCTGCTTCGAGCGGGCCGCGGGCGGCACGATATTTCTTGACGAGATCACCGAGATGGCGCCGGAAATGCAAGTCAAGCTGTTGCGGGTGCTCGAGTCCGGCAGCCTGCGCCGGGTCGGCGGCGACCAGGAGATCGAGGTCAACGTGCGGGTCATCGCGGCCACCAACCGCCAGCCCGAAACCGCGGTGGCGCAGGGGCAGTTGCGGGAGGACCTGCTGTACCGCTTGTCCGTTTTCCCGGTCGTGGTCCCTCCTCTGCGCGAGCGAGGCGACGATATCATGCTTCTCGCGCGCCATTTTCTCGACGAGCTCAACCGCGAGGCAGGGTCCGAAAAGACGTTCTCCGCGGGCGCGCTGAAATTTCTCGGGGCGCACAGCTGGCCGGGGAACGTGCGTGAGTTGAGGAACGCGATACACCGCGCCTACATCATGGCCGGCCGCGAGATCGATCTCAGTCCTGCGGGCATTGCGCCGGCAGGCGCAGCGCCGCCGTCCGGGGACTCCCTGACCTTCCCGGTGGGCATACCGCTGGCGGAGGCGGAACGGCAGCTGATCTTCGCGACGCTCAACCGGTTCCAGGGCAACAAGAAGAAGACCGCCGAGGTGCTGGGGGTCAGCCTCAAGACCCTGTACAACCGCCTCACCGAATACAGGGCCAACGGCACCACGCTGGTGCGCGTGACCGGGTGAGCGACCTGCGGCCGTAGGGTTTTTCCTGTTTCATGCACCCGGCTAATCCCGCTGCGGCGCTAGACCACGGCAAGTCGTCACCCGGCAGGCTTGCGCCCCTGCGCGTCTACCTGGTGGAGGACTCGGCGCTGCTGTGCGAGAGGATGGTGGAGCTGCTGACCGATCCCGGCCGCATCGAATTCGCCGGTCAGGCCGAAACCGAAGGAGCGGCGGTCGCGGGAATAAGCGAGTGCCGTCCGGACGCGGTCATCGTCGATATCCGGCTGCGCGAGGGAAACGGCGTCAACGTCTTGCGCTCCGTCGCGCACAAGAAAATGCCCGGGGAACCGCCCACGATGATCGTTCTCACCAATTACGCGGTACCCGAGTACTACGCGGAGTGTATCGCGATGGGCGCCGACTATTTCTTCGACAAGTCTACCGAGTTCCACCGGGTCGGCGAGGTGCTGCAGGATCTCGCGGCGGACCGGCGCAATACGACCAGCGAATAGCGGTACGCCACGGAGTTGCAGCGCAACGCCCGGGGTGCCGACTGAGCACCACCTCTAGCCGCACCCCCTCAGCGCTGATGCGGCGCGGGAAGCGCGGTTGGGTCCTCTAGACGCGATCGGAGCCCTGGTGCTCCGGCTCCATTTCGAATCGCTGCTCGGACAGCACGCGGCCGCGCTCGTCGAGCACCTGCAGCAGCGCGGGTTCTTTCCCCCGAGCGAAGGCCGTTGCATACCTCATCGCGTCTTCCTTCTGCACGAAATAGGCGATCGGGGTCTGATAGCCATAGCCCTGCTCCCTGACGCTCCATTGCGAAAGCCCCGGCGTTACAAGAATGGTCGCTCTTTCCGGTGTCATGGCTATCCCTCTGGTCAAGATGGATAACCGGCGGATTGCATAACCCGTGCCACGGCGCAGGCGCGGCGATTCTGATCGTTTCTCAATGAGTTGCTTTAGCCGCGCGCGGGTCCGCGTAAATCTGACGGGTAGTAATTGCAATGCCGGTGGCTTCGGCCGGCGCGCCGCCCGAAGACGATCCGACGGCCCCGATGCCGGTGCTTGTGGAAATTACAACCGGGCCGCGCCCTTCTTACATGCCAGCACCCTCAGCGCCCGCACAACTTCCTGATTGAACGCTGGAAAGCATTCTGGCATCGGGATTGCTGCAGTGCCGTGTCGTGGGGTAGCCGACTATCCCGACGGCAGATGCTGCCGTTAGAACTCTCAACCGCGAGGTAGCCATGTCGAAACTATTGATAACCGTACTGGCGGGTACGCTGGCGCTTGCCGCGAGCAATCCGGCCGCCGCCCTGACGTCGAAGGAGGAGCTCAAGGTTGCGAATGACCAGGCGGACGCCAACTACAAGATGGCGCGCCAGAAATGCAATGCAATGTCCGGCAATGCGAAGGACGTATGCGTGGCCGAAGCCAAGGGCGAGCAAAGGAAGGCAAAGGCACGCGCCGAGGCCGATCACAAGGGCGACCAGAAGTCGCGCTACAACCTGCGGGTCGCCATGGCGGACGCCGACTACGAGGTCGCAAAGGAGAAGTGCGACGCGAGGGTGGGCAATGAGAAAGACGTTTGCCTGAAGGGCGCCAGGGCGACACATACCCGGGCCAAGGCGGACGCCAGGGCCAATCGCACGAGCCAGGAAGCGAACGCCGACGCCAGGGACAGCCGGGCCGAGGCCAATCGCACGAGCCAGGAAGCGAACAGCGAGGCCACGAAGCGCGCCCGCGACGCGGACTACAAGGTCGCGGTCGAGAAGTGCGATTCCCTGAGCGGCAGCGCCAGGGAACAGTGCATCCAGCAGGCGAAAGCCAGGTTCGGCAGATCTTGATCTGGCAGACATTCGCACTACTGCCGGGCGAGCCGGCTTCGCGGGAATGCCCGCGGCGCCGGCAGGCTCACGTCCCAACCTCAAGGAGATGACTTATGGAAACATCGAGCAGCCGGAGATCCCGGGGCAACGACAGCGGCTTTCAGGTGTGGTCGAGCAAGCCCTCGATCAGGCCAAGGCCGCAATTCTGGAAACGGAGGAGACCCTCCGCGACAATGCCGCGCACGCTACGGCGGCGACGCAGAAGTACGTCAGCAGGAATCCGTGGAAATCGCTGGCCATTGCCACCTCCATCGGTTTCGTGCTGGCGCTGCTGATCCGGCGCTAGTCCGCGCGCGGGTCCGTAACGAGCCTTACGGAGAGGATGGCTGCGCGTTGCCCGCGAGCTCTGGCCGCGCAGCTGCGACTAGTAGTATCTGACAAGCATGCCGGGGTCCGGGTCATCCACATCCGCCCGGGCGCAGCTGGCGATGTACCTGTAGGGGTGGTGCACGGCGCGGCCGTGCTCGCAGAGCAGCTGGCCGATGCCCGCAGGGACGGGTCCCGCATTTCCGGCGACGTCGCCACGAGGCGAAACGCCGCCGGTCCGAGCGAGCGTCGACGGGTCGTTGCGGTATTGCGGTTTGTCGTAGTAGCGCGGGCCGTTCCAATTGCAGCTCGCGAGGCTCAGCGCGGCGGCGACTGCCACCAGCAGGATCTTCAATCGCACCATGGTCGACTCCCTGTGGTTGGACTGCCGGATCCGCAGCAATCTCCATGCCGCCCGCATACGAACCACAAAAACAACAACCTGGCGCGCGCCCATGCGCACCCGCCAGGTAGTTCTTACAAAGCCCGGGGATTATTTCCAATGAGCGGCGCCGCACACTGGGGCGAAGGTCCCGGCCAAGAGACTACCGGACTGGCCACCTAGCCGCGCGGCTTTGCGTGCCCGCCTTGTGCGCGTTGCGGGCGAGACGGCGCCTTGCCGTTATTGCAGCGTCGGTGCGAGAGCTGCCGGGGCTGGCGCGGAGCAGCATGCTAGAATGCGCGCCTCGAATCCGGGCTGGCGTAGCTCAGCTGGTAGAGCAACTGATTCGTAATCAGTAGGTCGGTGGTTCGAGTCCACTCGCCAGCACCACCGGGCCGGCTGCCTGCCGATCAAAGCGTTCCTGACATTCCCCCATCGAGATTGACGCTGGTGCCGGTCACGTAACTCGCCGCGTCCGAGGCGAGAAACGCGATCACGTTCGCTACTTCCTCTGCTTCGCCTACGCGCCCGAGCGGTATGTCCTTGGCCGTCTGCCGGTAATAGTCCTCGGCGCTGACACCCTCCCTGGTGTAGCGCCGCACATGCTGCCCGGACTTGATCTTGCCGATGCAGACTGTGTTCACCAGGATGTTGCTGGCGGCGTATTCCTTCGACAGCGCCTTGGTGAGGGCGAGCCCGGCCGCGCGCGACACCGACGTCGGATAGGATTCCGCGCCCGGCTGCTTGGCGCTGGAGATCGTGATGTTGATGATCCGCCCGCCGCCCTGTTTCTTCATGTACGGCACGGCGAGCCGGGTGCAGCGGATGGCGCCGAACACCTTGAGCTCGAGGTCCGCGCTCCAGGCGTCGTCCTCGATTTCCAGGAACTTGCCACGGGCCGAAGTGCCGGCATTGTTGACCAGGATGTCGATGCGACCGAAGCGCTCGATGACAGCCTTGATGAAGCGGTCGATGTCGGCTTTCTTGCTCATATCGGCGGACAGCGCAAGCACCTGTGCGCCCGCCTTGCGGATCTCCGCCGCGGCCTGGTCGAGCGGCTCCTGGCGCCTGGCGCAGATCGCGATGTCCGCGCCCTCCCGCGCGAAGCGCAGCGCGGTGGCGCGTCCGATGCCGTCGCTTGCGCCGGTGACAACGGCGATCCTGCCTTTCAGTCCGAGTTCCATATCGTGTCCCCGGGAAAATGCGGATTGTAAATCACGCCGCCGTCGGCGCGCCGGCTGCTCTTTCGGCCGGGAGAAGCCGTTTTTTTCAGCCAGTGTGCGGTTTTTCGCTCACGGCGGGGCAGAAAGGCGTAGGATATGCGCATGGGATCGGCGGTCCGTTACATGGACTCGGGATCCGGATGCACGGGCGGCACCGGGTTGGCGCGCTGGTGGGCGCGTGTACTAGCGGGAATCGCCGCGCTTTGCCTCGCCACACCTCTCGCTTTCGGCGCGGATGCCGCGCCCGAGGCGGCGCCGCCGGCCGCCAGGGGCTCGTCCGAGCTCACGGTCGACTCGCTTTCGGTCGTCAAGGTGCGCACCAAGGCCGTGGCCAACGCGCGCACCATGCGCTCCCTCGGTAACCAGCGCGAAGGTACCGGAGTCGTCATCGATTCCGAGGGCCTGGTCCTCACCATCGGCTACCTGATCGTCGAGGCCGAGACCGTCGAACTCTCCACCGCCGACGGCCGCGCGTTTCCCGCCACCGTGATCGGCTACGACAACGTCACCGGCTTCGGGCTGCTCAAGGCCCTGCGCCCGCTTCCCGTCAAGCCGGTGCAGTTCGGCCAGTCGGCGACGATCGCCGAACGCGAAATGGTCCTGATCGTCGGGTTCGACGGGGTGGCGCCTGCCTACGTGGTCTCGCGCCGTCCCTTCATCGGGTACTGGGAATACCTGCTCGACGACGCCATCTACACGGCGCCCGCGACCGTCAACTGGAGCGGAGCGGCGTTGCTGAACCGCGAGGGCAAGCTCCTCGGCATCGGCTCCCTGGTCGTGGGCGACTCGATGGGCACGCGCACCCAGGTTCCGGGCAACATGTTTGTGCCGATAGACCTGGTCAAGCCGCTGCTGGGTGACCTCATCGCCACCGGCAAGCCTTCCGGGCGCCCGCGGCCGTGGATCGGCATCAACTCCCAGGAAGTCCAGGGCAACGTGATCGTCACGCGCGTCTCGCCGGAGGGACCTGCCGAAGAGGCCAACATCCGCACCGGCGACGTTATCGTCGCCATCAACGGCCAGGGAGTCCAGGGGCAGGCGGATTTCTACGTCAAGCTCTGGAAATCCGGCGCTGCGGGCGTCGACATTCCGCTTGAGGTACTGCGCGGCGGGAAAGTCGAGAAAATCACGGTCAAATCCATCGACCGCGACAACTACTACCGGCCCAAGACCACGTACTAGCGGCTCGTCGCCGCGCTTTGCCTTCAAGAAACTTCGGCACTGCTTCGGCACGCCGTTACGGCGCGAGAAGTCACTCCGTAGCAAGCAAGGGCGCAGTTCCGCGCGGCGCCCTCGTCGGATTGACGCTGCTCAAGTCAGTATCCTAGACTCCAATCGTTGTTTTCAACCCGCAGAGGTCATCGTGGATCAAGCGCAAGCCGCCAGGAAATTCGCCGGCACGGAGCATTGGACCCGGAAGGGCGACGTCAAGCTGTTCCTGTGGGAGAAGCGCGCCGCCAAGCCGCGGGGGACGGTGCTGTTCGTGCACGGCTCTTCCATGGGTTCCCAGCCCACCTTTGACCTCCAGGTGGCGGGGCGACCGCATTCGTCCGCGATGGACTTCTTCGCGGAGCGCGGGTTCGACACCTGGTGCGTGGACATGGAAGGCTACGGGCGCTCGGACAAGAAGCGCGACATCAGCTGCGACATCGCGAACGGCGCCGACGATCTTGCCGCCGCGACCGATTACATGATCAAGGAGCGCGGAACCAAGCAGTTTCTCATCTACGGGATCTCGTCCGGCGCCCTGCGCGCCGCGCTTTTTGCCCAGCGCCACCCCGAGCGCGTCAAGCGGCTCGCCCTCGACGCCTTCGTGTGGACCGGCGAGGGCAGCCCGACGCTCGCCGAGCGGCGCAAGAAGCTGCCCGAGTTCCGGGCGAAGAACCGCCGCCCCATCGATCGCGCCTTCGTGCACAGCATCTTCAACCGCGACCATCCGGGCTGCGCCGAGGAGAAAGTGATCGAGGCGTTCGCCGACCACATCCTCCAGCTCGACGATTCGGTGCCGACCGGCACCTACGTGGACATGTGCTCGAAGCTGCCCGTCGTGGATCCGGTGAAAATCACCGCCCCGACCCTCATCATGCGCGGCCAGTTCGACGGTATCGCCGGGTTCGACGACCTCATGGAATTCTTCAAGCGCCTGCCGAACCCGGACAAGCAGTTCGCCGTGATGGCAGGCATCTCGCACGCGAGCTTCCAGCAGATCAATTACCTGACGGTGTATCACATCCTGCATTCGTTCTTCACCCAGCCCGAGCCGATCTACCGCGGGTAGAACCGTTTCACGCCGTACGAGTCCATAACACAACGAGGAGACAACCGTGCAATCGAGACGCCTGCTGCAATGCGGGGCCGTCGCGCTGGGGCTGCTTGCGGGGGCCGCGGCGCAGGCCCAGTCCTGGCCCGTGAAGCCGGTGCGCGTGATCATTCCGTTTGCGCCGGGCGGCGGCACCGATATCCAGGGACGCCTGCTGGGCAAGAAGTTCTACGAGAGCATGGGCCAGACCTTCGTAGTCGAGAACCGCACCGGCGCGGCCGGACTGATCGGCGCGGAAGTCGCCGCTCGCTCGCCCGCGGACGGTTACACGATCCTGTTTACCACGGCGTCGCTGGCGGTGAACGTGAGCCTCTACAAGAAGATCGCATTCGACCCTCTTAAGGATTTGCAGCCGGTCAGCTGGATCTCCTCGGTACCCCTGGTGCTTGTGGTGCATCCCAGCGTGCCGGTCAAGTCGCCCAAGGAACTGGTCGCGCTCGCGAAGCGCGAGAAGGGGAAGATGAACGCCGCCCACAATGGCAGCGGCACCACCAGCCATTTGTCTGTCGAAATGCTCAAGCAGTTTGCCGGCGTCGATGTCACGCCCATTCCGTACAAGGGCGGCGGTCCCGCCATCGCCGCCATGGTGTCCGGCGAAACCGACTTCTCGTTCGCGACCGCCCTCGCGGCGCAGCCTCACATCAAGGCCGGCAAGATCAAGGCGCTGGCGGTCACCACGGCCAAGCCGTCGGGTGCCTTCCCGGGGCTTCCCACCATGCACTCGCTCTATCCCGGCTTCGAGTCGGACAACTGGTACGCGATGTTCTACCCGACGGGCACGCCGAAGGACATCGTGGCCAAGCTCAATTCGGAGATCGTGAAGGCGCTCAAGGCGAACGACATCCGCGACTTCATCGTGCAGGAGGGCGGCGACCCGGTCGGGAGCTCGCCCGGCGAGCTCGACGCCTACTTCAAGCGCGAAGTGACCAAGTACGGGAAGATCATCAAGGCGGGCAACATCTCCGCTGACTGAGCATCCACGA
>DATFVY010000124.1:0-3953 GCA_035259925.1 Burkholderiales bacterium | reverse complement strand
GATCGCGAAGTCGATCAGCAGTTGGTCGAGCGCGCGCAGCACGGCGACAAGCACGCGTTCGAGTTGCTGGTCAGCAAGTACCAGCGGAAGCTTGCCCGGTTGCTGTCGCGCTTCATCCGGGACTCGACGGAGGTCGAGGATGTGACTCAGGAAGCCTTTATCAAGGCCTACCGGGCACTTCCCACCTTCCGGGGCGACAGCGCGTTTTATACTTGGCTCTACCGGATCGGCATCAACACCGCCAAGAACTACCTGGTGGCGATGGGGCGGCGGGCGCCGACGACGACTGACATAGATAGCGAGGAAGCGGAGGGCTTCGAGGACGGCGACCAGCTGCGTGACCTGAATACGCCGGAGAACGAGCTGGCCACGCGGCAGATTGCGGAAACGGTGAACCAAACGCTGGCGGAATTGCCAGACGAACTGCGAACCGCGATCACGCTGCGGGAGATCGAAGGGCTGAGCTACGAGGACATAGCCAATATAATGAGCTGCCCGATCGGCACCGTCCGGTCACGGATCTTCCGGGCACGCGAGGCGATTGCAGCAAGATTGCGGCCATTACTGGGCACGCAGGGGGACAGGAGATGGTGATATGGAACGAATCTCGGAATTGATGGATGGTGAGCTGGAGGGGCGCGAGGCACAGCGGCAGCTGGCGCGCCTCAAGCAGGACCAGGAACTGGCGCACTGTTGGAGCACGTTTCACCTGATCGGGGACGCCCTGCGCGGCGAGCGGCCGTTGACACGGGAAATTAGCAGCCGGGTGGCACAGCTGCTGGCAGACGAACCCACCGTCCTTGCGCCCCGGTCTTTTGCCCCCACGAAGCGAGCCGCCACCTATGCCGTATCGGTCGCAGCCTCCCTCTCCGCAGTAGCCCTCGTAGCCTGGATCGGATTCTTCAACAACCCCCTCGCTCCCAAGCAGGAAATCGCCGAAGCTCCGCCCGCGTCGCCGCCGGCGGCCGTTGTTTCGACGGAGCTGGCGAGCGTGCCGAGCGAAGGGCAGGTCAACGATTTATTGAGAGCCCACACGGAATACTCGCCCAGCACCGCGATACAGGGGCTGGCTCCCTACATTCGCAGCGTTTCGGGTACGCAGCAAGCCAAGGGCCGTTAGTGTGAAGGCGGCTTGGGCCACCGTCTGGCTGGGGCTGGCCGCTCCGGCGATCGCCGCTGCCCCCGCCCCGGCGGCGGGGGAGGATGGGGTCGCCTGGCTCAAGAAGATGGCCAGCGCAGCGCGCCGGGAGAATTACAGCGGCACGTTCGTCTACCACCACGCGGGACGCAACGAAACTTCCCGTATCGTCCACTTCGTCAATCCGGCCGGCGGCGAATTTGAACGGCTGGAAGCAATGGATGGACCGCAGCGCGAGGTCATCCGCACCAACGACCAGGTGACTTGCTACCTGCCCGGCACCAAAACGGTCATCATCGAAAAGCGCAGCGCGCGCCGTTTCCCGGCGCTGTTGCCCGAACGCCTGGGCGCACTCTCCGACAGCTATACCGTGCGGGTGACGGGGCAGGACCGGGTGGCGGGATTCGACTGCCAGGTGGTCACGCTCGAGCCGAAGGACAAGCTGCGCTATGGCCAC
This sequence comes from Burkholderiales bacterium, assembly GCA_035259925.1. GTDB lineage: Bacteria > Pseudomonadota > Gammaproteobacteria > Burkholderiales > SG8-41 > SG8-41. Next base: position 2,358 of record DATFVY010000124.1, on the reverse strand, counting down.
GAGTTCTGCGCCGAGGCCACGAAGGGACTGCTGTTGCGGGCGCGCACGTTGAGCGAGAAGAACGAGCCGCTGGAATCATTCGTCTTCACCGAGCTCAGGATCGGCGGTGCCTTCTCCCGCGAGCAGGTCAAGTCCCGGTATGCGGAGAAGAGCCGGGACTGGAAGATCGACACTTCCTCTCTGGTCGTGTCGGACGTCGCCGCTGACACGGGGTGGGTGCTGTCGCGTCAGCCGGCCGGCTTCCGCAAGCTCACGGAGCTCAAGCGCTCCATCGCCGGGCGCGCGGCGATGGTGTCCCAGATCGTGTATTCGGACGGCCTGGCGGCGGTATCGGTGTTCATCGAGCCGCTGCCCAAGGCGCAGCCGCCGCAGAGCCTGTCGCACCAGGGCGCGGTCAACATCTATGTGCGGCGCATCTCCGACCATATGGTGACCGTGCTGGGCGAGACGCCGGCGACGACGGTGATGCAGATCGCCAACTCGCTCGAATTCAGGGGAGCGCCGGGCCGATGAGGCAGGCGCTGTGGGTATGAACCGGTATTCAACGACAGATCTCTTCACAAGCATGCTCATGTTCAAGCGCGTCCTCCTCATGTTTCTGCTCGCCGTGCCGCTGGCCGGCGCGGCCCAGTTGCCCGATTTCACCGAACTGGTGGAGAAGCAGGGGCCGGCGGTCGTCAACATCAGCACCACGCAATCGGTGCGAAATCCACTGCTGCCGCAGGCGCCGAACCTGCAGGAAGACGACCCGTTCTACGAGTTCTTCCGGCGCTTCATTCCCCAGCCAGGGCCCGGGACGCCGCGTGAGTTCCAGTCCCAGTCGCTGGGATCCGGCTTCATCATCAGCCAGGACGGCTACATCATGACCAATGCGCACGTGGTCGAGGCCGCCGACGAGATCACGGTGAAGCTTACCGACAAGCGCGAGTTCAAGGCGAAGGTCATCGGCGCCGACCGCCGCACCGATATGGCGCTCATCAAGATCGACGCGAGCGGATTGCCTGCCGTCAAGTTCGGCGACCCGAACAGGCTGAAGGTCGGCGAATGGGTGCTCGCGATCGGCTCGCCCTTCGGCTTCGAGAACACCGTGACGGCGGGCATCGTCAGTGCCAAGGGGCGGTCGCTGCCGCAGGAGAACTACGTTCCTTTCATCCAGACCGACGTCGCCGTCAATCCCGGCAATTCCGGCGGACCGCTGTTCAATCTGCGGGGAGAAGTGGTCGGCATCAATTCCCAGATCTACAGCCGCACCGGCGGCTTCATGGGGCTGTCCTTCGCGATACCGATCGACGTTGCCAACGACATCGCCAACCAGCTGCGCACGGCCGGCAAGGTGACGCGCGGCAGGATAGGCGTCGTCATCCAGCCGGTCTCCAAGGAGCTCGCGGACGGATTCGGGCTGACGCGGCCGCAGGGCGCGCTCGTGAATTCGGTGGAGAAAGGCGGACCGGCGGACAAGGCCGGCGTCGAGCCCGGTGACGTCATCCTGCGTTTCGACGGCAAGCCCGTCGGGGCGTCCGAGGACCTGCCGCGCATCGTGGGCGGTACCCGGCCAGGCGCGAAAGTGAACGTGCAGATCTGGCGTAACAAGGGCGCCCGCGACGTGCAGATGGTGGTCGCGGAAATGCTCGACGAGAAGGCGGCGCGGCAGGCGCGGCGCAGCACCAAGCCGCCGGCAACGGCTTTCAGCCAGCATGGCCTGACCCTGTCGGAGCTTTCCGAAGCGCAGCGCGGCGAGCTCAAGCTCAACGGCGGGGTGCTCGTCGAGAACGTCCAGGCGCAGGGCGCGGCCGCGCGCGCGGGCATACGCCGCGGCGACGTCATACTGGCGGTCAACAACCAGGACGTGAAATCCATCGAGCAGTTCAACCAGATGATGGGACAGTTCGACAAGGGGCGCATCGTGGCGCTTCTGGTCCGGCGCGGCACCAACTCGCTCTACATCCCGTTCCGCGTCGATGTCGGATGAGTCCGGGCACAACAGGCTGACCGTCTATAGCCGCCACGACTGTCACCTGTGCGAAGAAATGATCGCGGGCCTGCAGGAGTTGCAGGCCCGTTTTCATTTCCAGCTGCAGGTGGTGGACGTAGACGCGAACCCCGAGCTCGAACGGCGCTACGGCGCAAGCGTGCCCGTGCTCGCGCACGGGGAGCGCGAGCTCTGCCGGCATTTCCTCGACCACGCCGCTGTGACGGAATTTCTAGGTAAGATGCCCTGATTTCCGTTAAAATGCGCGGCTTTAGGCGAAGGGAAGGGCACTGACGGGTGCCCTTTTCCATGCAGCATATCCGCAACTTCTCCATCATCGCCCATATCGACCACGGCAAGTCCACGCTCGCCGACCGCTTCATACAGCT
>DATFVY010000123.1:0-7286 GCA_035259925.1 Burkholderiales bacterium | reverse complement strand
CCATCCCAAGCATCTCGCCGTGCTCAACGCGGCCGCGGCGAAAGGGGACTGGGGCAAGCCGCTGCCGCCGGGCGTGCATCGCGGCATCGCGCAGTTCATGGGCTATGGCAGCTATTCGGCGGCCGTCGCGGAGGTCTCGGTGAGGGATGGCGAGGTCAAGGTGCACCGCATGGTGCTGGCGCTCAATTGCGGCCACGCGGTCAACCCGGCCACAATCGCCGCCCAGGTCGAGGGATCCGTGTGCTATGGCTTCGACCACCTGCAAAGCGAGATCACGGTGCAGAGCGGGCGCGCGCAGGAGCTTAACTTCCATACCTACCCGATCGCGCGGCTCGCCCAGATGCCCAAGGTCGAAACGGTGATCGTCCCGACCTACGACTTCTGGGGCGGCGTGGGCGAGCCCACGATCTGCGTCACGGCGCCCGCGGTGCTGAACGCGATCTATGCCGCGACCGGCAAACCGGTGCGCACCCTGCCGCTCAAGCACCAGGGCCTGCGGGTGGTCTAGGCAAGGTGCGTTGCGCCGGCTGGATCGCGGTGCTTGCAGGGATGGCGGGTTGCGCTGCCTGGGCACCGGGCGCGCTGGCACCGTACCGCGTCGACGGCGATGCCATCCGCGAGCCGCTGGCGGCGGCGGGTGATGCGGCGCGCGGCAAGGCGGTCGTCACGGCCCGCGACTCGAACTGCCTGCTGTGCCACGCCGTCTCCGGCTCGGGCGTCCGCGTGATGGGTAACGTCGGACCCCCGCTGGACGGAGTCGGGAGGCGCCTCACCGAAGGCCAGTTGCGACTGCGCATCGTCGATTCCATGCGATTGAACCGGGACACGCTCATGCCCTCCTACTACCGTGTCGACGGCCTCAACCAGGTGGCCGAGGCCTGGCGCGGCAAGCCGGTGCTGACCGCGCAGCAGGTCGAGGACGCTGTGGCCTTCCTGATCACCCTGCGCTGATGGGCGCCCGCGCTCGCCGCCGCTTCATCTCGGTGCTGGCCGGGCTCGCGGCAGCACCCATGCTCCCGGCGCGCCTGGCGCGGGCGCAGCAGGCCGACCCGTTCGCGCCGCTCGTCAGGAAGATCACCGGCGGCGCGGCGCTCAGGGCCGGGCGCGTGACCGTGGATACACCGCGCCTTGCCGACAACGGCCATTCGGTGCCGCTCAGCGTGAGCGTGGAGAGCCCGATGACCGCGGCCGACCACGTGCGCAGCATCACGCTGCTCTCCGAGCGCAATCCGCGGCCCTTGATGGCGACATTCCACCTGGACCCGGCGGCGGGCCGGGCTCACGTGGCGACGCGGGTACGGTTGAACGGCTCGCAACGCGTGCTCGCCATCGCGCAGCTGTCGGACGGTTCCTGGTGGTCGGGGGATGCCGAGGTGGAAGTCACGGAGTCAGCCTGCCTGGACGCCACCTGATATGGTCGCGCGAGTGCAACTGCCGGCGGGGGCGAAGGCGGGAGAGGTGATCGAGGTGCGCATCACCATCCAGCACCCGATGGAGACCGGCTTCCGCTTCGAGCTCGGCGGCACGCCGGTAGCGAAGAACGTCATCAATTCCCTGCTGGTGCGCTATAACGGCGCCCAGATCTTCCGCGCCGAAATGGGCTCGGGAATCGCCGCCAATCCGTACCTCCAGTTCCATACCGTGGCGAAGGAAAGCGGCGAGATCGAAGTCGCCTGGGTCGACGACAACGGCGAGCGCGGCGTCGAAAAAGCCGCGCTGGTCGTTACCCGTGCCTAGCCGCGACGCACTTCGCCTGGCGGCCATTGTCCTGACGGCCGCGGCGGGCGCCGCCGGGGGCGCGGAGCCGCAGCGCCCGAGCCCGCTCAAGTCCGGGAGCGAGTTCGTAAGCCAGGACCTGCGAAGGCTGCAGGCGGACGACTTCGCCAACCCCGGCATGCTCTGGGTGACGAGGGGCGCGAAGCTGTGGAGCGAGCCGGCGGGGAACGGCGGCCAGTCGTGCGCCGCCTGCCACGGGGACGCAGCGAAAAGCATGAAAGGCGTCGCCGCGCGCTACCCGCGCGTGGATCCGGCCGCGGCGCGGCTGGTCAACCTCGAGGACCGCATCAACCTGTGCCGTGAGCGCAACCAGCGGGCCGCGCCGCTGGAGCGCGAGTCCGGTGACCTGCTCGCGCTGGCGGCGCACGTCGCGCATCAATCGCGCGGCATGCCGGGGGCGGTGAGCCTGGACCCGCAGAGCCGGCCGGGCTTCGAGCGCGGGCGAACCCTTTATGAAACGCGCATAGGCCAGATGAACCTGGCCTGCGCGCACTGCCACGACCGCAGCTGGGGCAAGAGCCTGCTGGGCGAGACCATCAGCCAGGGCCACGGCAATGCCTACCCTGCCTATCGCCTGGAGTGGCAGTCGGTGGGCTCGCTGCAGCGCCGGATTCGCGCCTGCTACTACGGGCTGAGGGCCGAAATGCCGCCCTACGGCGCCCAGGACCTGCTCGACCTCGAGCTGTACCTGGCGGTGCGGGCCGGCGGCCTGCCGATCGAGACGCCCGGCGTGCGGCGGTAAGGACTCTCCGACTCGCGCCGGAAGCCTGATGCGGCGCAGTGTGAGTCCGGCGGGTGGGCACCCGCCCACCCGAATCAGCGGCTCCGTCCGCACAGTGGACCAACCTCGTTGTAACGCGCGTGAGGCGAGGCTAAGATTTTCTTCCCGCTCGCCGCTTGGCGCAGCGGCTTCCGAGGCGTCCAATATTCAGGGAGGAGCACGCCATGAGAACCAATCTCGCGATCCTGTCCGCACTGCTGCTGGTTGGCGCATGCGCCACCGGGACCACGGAACAGGCGCCAGTCCAGCCGAAACGCGCCGGGCCGGGCCCCACCCACGAGGAGATCGTCAACGCCGGCAGGCAGACCGATAACGTGCTGACCTACGGCCTGACCTACAACCACAACCGCTACAGCCCGCTCGCGCAGATCAACAAGGGCAATATCAAGCGGCTGGTGCCGGTGTGGAACGCATCGCTGCAGAACGACTGGGGCGAGCAGGCCCAGCCCATGATCTACGACGGCGTGATGTACGTTTCCAACGCAAAATGGACCTACGCGATCGACGCGCTCACGGGCAACGTGATCTGGCGCACGGCGGTGGACTGGGACGCCAATACGCCGAGCGTGGTGTGCTGCGGCGTATCGAACAAAGGCGTCGCGATCTTTGAAGGCAAGGTAATCCGCACCACGCTCGACGCGCACGTCGTGGCGCTCGACATGAAGACCGGCAAAGAGCTGTGGAGGCAAAAAGTCGCGGAGTGGAAAGAAGGCTATTCGCTCACAGTCGCGCCGCTCGTGGCGAACGGCGTGGTTATCACGGGATGCTCGGGGGCGGAATTCGGCACGCGCTGCTTCCTCGACGGCTGGGATCCCCACACCGGCAAGAAGCTGTGGCGCCGCTACACCACCGCCGGGCCCGGCGAGAAGGGCCACGAGACCTGGGAGCCGCGGGAGACCTACCTGAACGGCGGCGCGAGCACCTGGATCACGGGTTCGTACGATTCCGAGCTGGATCTCGTCTACTGGGGCACGGGCAACGCGGGTCCGTGGAACGGCGACAAGCGCAAGGGCGACAACCTCTACGCCGCTTCGGTGCTAGCCATCCGTCCCAAGACCGGCGAGATCGCCTGGCACTACCAGTTCGCGCCCAACGATGTCTGGGACTGGGATTCCTGGGAGATGATACAGGCCGACATGCAAGTGAACGGCCAGAAGCGCAAGGTCATCATGCACGTGGCCCGCAATGGCTTCCTCTACGTGATCGACCGCACCAACGGCCAGCTGCTCTCGGCCAAGCCCTACGAGAAGGTCAACTGGGCGACCCACATCGACATGGCCACCGGGCGCCCGGTGGAGTCGGAGGAGTCGAAGAAGCTGCGGCGGGGCGAAGTGATCGACATGTGGCCCAGCATCAACGGCGCCAAGAACTGGGGTCACGCGGCCTTCAATCCGAATACCGGCCTCCTCTACGTGAACACCCTCCACAGCTTCTCGACCTACAAGTTCATCCCCCTGGGCACACACAAGCCCGGCCAGCGCTACATGTTCATCGAGAACAAGTACCCGGCCACGCCCAAGGACACGCCGTCCGGCCACATGGAGGCGATCGATCCCATGACGGCCAAGGCGAAGTGGCGCACGCCGCTCGTCGGACAGAGAAACATGTCCGCCATGCTCGCGACCGGCGGCGGCTTGCTGTTTACCGGGAAGAACACCGGCGAGTTCATCGCGCTCGACGCCGACACTGGCGAGGTGGTGTGGTCGTTCAAGACCGGGTCCGGCATCAACGCGCAGCCGGTCACCTGGACGAAGAACGGCAAGCAGTACGTCACCATACTTTCGGGCCTGGGGGGCGTGGCCTCCGGCCGGCGCGGCCTGCCGGACACCATTCCGTTCGGCGGCTCGGTCTGGACCTTCGCGCTGCTTGACTAGTGCGGATGGCGGGCAGCAAGGCCCCGGGGCTCGCGGCGGGCATCGCCTTGGCGGTGCTCACCGCGACGGCGTCCGCCCAGGCTCCCGGGCCGTTTCTCAAGGAGCAGGTGAAGCTGGGGGCGGATATCTACGAGCGGAATTGCGCTCCGTGCCACGGGCCGCGCATGCTGGATTCCCAGGTGCCGGTCGACCTGCGCAAATTCCCGCCCGAGCAGAAGGACCGCTTCATCACGTCGGTTACCAAGGGCAAGAACCAGATGCCGCCGTGGGGCGGCCTGTTCAAGCCCGAGGAGATCGAGGCGATATGGGCCTACGTGATGGTGGGGGAGAAGCAGTGAGCCACTCGACCTGAAGGGAGCATGCCATGAGAAAACTCGTTTGGAGTCTCGTGTTCTTCTTCGCAGCGAGTATCACCGCCAGCGCGCAGACGGCGCAGGAGCTGCTGCGCGACGGCAACGGCGGCAGCACCGACAACGTGCTGACCTACGGCATGGGTTATCACCAGCAGCGCTACAGCCCGCTCACGCAGATCAACAGGAAGACGGTGAAGCGCCTGGTCCCGGTGTGGAGCGTCTCGCTCGCCAACGAGTTCGGCGAGCAGGGGCAGCCGCTGGTCTACAACGGCGTGCTCTACGCGGCCAACGTCAAGCGGGTCGTTGCCGTCGAGGCCGCCACCGGCAAGCAGCTGTGGATGACGCCGCTGGAATGGGATGCCGCGGTGGCGCGCGTCGTGTGCTGCGGCCTCTCGAACCGGGGCATAGCGCTCTACGAAGGCAAGGTGTTCGTGGCCTCGCTCGATGCGTTCATCCGGGCGCTCGACGCGAAGACCGGCAAGGAGCTGTGGAAGACCAAGGTCGCGGAGTGGAAGGACGGCTATTCGATCACCTCGGCGCCAACCGTCGCCAATGGAGTCCTGATGACGGGCATGACCGGGGGCGAGTACGGCGTGCGCGGGTTTGTCGCCGGCTACGATCCCGAGACGGGCAAGGAGTTGTGGCGCCGCTTCATGACCGCCGGTCCGGGCGAGAAGGCGTATGAAACCTGGCCCAAGGACGACGCCTACCTGCGCGGCGGCGCTTCCACCTGGATCACCGGCTCCTACGATCCCGAGCTCGACCTCACCTACTGGGGCACCAGCAACGGCGGGCCGTGGACCGCCGTGCCACGGCCGGGCGACAACCTGTGGGTCGCCTCGGTCGTCGCGATGAGGCCCAAGACCGGCGAGATCGTGTGGCATTACCAGTGGACGCCCGCCGAAACCTACGATTTCGACGGCAACAATGAGAACCTGCTCGCCGACATCGTAGTGGGCGGCACGAAGCGCAAAGTACTCATCCACGCCGATCGCAACGGTTTCCTCTACACGCTCGACCGCGCCAGCGGCAAGCTTCTCGCCGCCAACCCTTACGTCAAGGTGAACTGGGCGGAGCGCATCGATCTTGCGACCGGCCGGCCGGTGGAAACCGAGGTGGCGCGCAAGCTGCGGGCGGGCGAGAAAGTCGAGGTGCAGCCGCGGTGGACCGGCGGCAAGAACTGGATGCCGATGGCGTTCAATCCCAAGAAGGGCCGCATCTACCTGCCGATGCTGGAGGAAACCTCGGTCTACCAGCTGAACAAGGACCTGCCGGTGTACAAGGCGGGGGAGCGCTACATGGGCGTGACCAACACGACCGCCGACCGCAAGCCGGGTGAGCCTTGGGGCTACCTCGGCGCGCTCGATCCCCTCACCGCCAAGCCCGCCTGGCGCGTGCCGCTGATGGAGTTCCCGAGCTGGTCGGGGATGCTGTCCACCGCCGGGGGACTCGTGTTCTCGGGCCTGCCGACCGGCGAGTTCCTGGCGCTCGACGAGGATACGGGCAAGGTTCTCTGGCAGTTCCGCACCGGTTCCGGGGTAAATGCACAGCCGATCACCTATACGATCAATGGGCGCCAGTACGTCTCCGTGCTGTCGGGGCTGGGCGGCGGCACGTCCTCGCGCCGCGGCACCACCGGCAAGGTCCAGCCGGGCGGCTCGGTGTGGACGTTTGCCTTGATGGCCGACTAGGGCAGCCGGCCCGCGTGTCCTGACGCCATGCCACCCCCGGGCTATGCCGGCACGGCAGTCGCGCTGCACTGGGTGCTGGCGCTGCTGGTGTTCGTGCTCTACGGCATCGGCTGGTACATGGTCGAGATTCCGAAGGGCACGCCGCCGGTCGCGTACTGGTACAACCTGCACAAGTCGATCGGCATCGTGGCGGCCTTGCCCATCGTGCTGCTGGTCTGGTGGCGGGTCACGCACGTTCCGCCACCGTTGCCGGGCTCGCTGCCTGCGTGGCAGGCGCGGGCGGCGCATGTCAATCACGTGCTGTTCTACATCTGCCTCGTGGTGCTGGTCGTGAGCGGCTTCATCGAGTCGAATTTCACCAAGTTCGGAATCAGGTTCTTCGGCTATCCGCTGCCCCGGATCTTCCCGGAAGACAAGGCCTGGTACTGGGTATTCAACCGCATCCACGTCTATACCTCGTACCTGTTCGCTGTCCTGATGGCCGTTCATATCGCCGCCGCGCTGAAGCACCTGCTTGTCAACCGCGATGGGGTGTTCCAGCGCATGTGGTTCGGAACCCCGGGCAAGCCGGCCGCGGGAACGGCCCGGGAGACCACCTGACAATTGCAAGGAGGAGAACCGTGCGGAATCGGATTATCAGGATCCTGCTGCTGGCGGCGGGCTTCGCCGCGGGCCCGGCGTGGGCGGCCGGTCTCGCGATGGTGGGCAACGAGAACGGCGGAACCATCACCCTCATCGATACGGCCAAGGATGAGGTGATCGGCGAAATCAAGACCGGCGGCAAGCCGCGCGGCACCGCGATCCACGCGGC
>DATFVY010000122.1:0-4110 GCA_035259925.1 Burkholderiales bacterium | reverse complement strand
TACGCGCCGCACGGCCGACTATATCAACGGATTGTCGCCGCGCGCGGCGCTCGCGCTCCTGCACGCGGCCCGCGCGTGGGCGCTCATGGCGGGCCGCAGCCACGTCGTCCCGGAGGACGTGCAGGCCGTGCTGCCCGCCGTGGTCGGCCATCGACTCATTCCCGCGGGCGAAGTCACCAAAGCGAACGGCTTCGACGTGGCGGCGCACCTCATCAAGCAGGTCGCCATTCCGTAATGGGTGATGGGTGATGGGTAACAGCGGCCGCCCGTCATTCGCTACGCATTACCCATAACTCATTACCCATTACCCGATGTACGCGGCGCTCAAGAACTCGATCGCAACCCGCCTGTTCCAGTGGCGCGGCCCCGAGGCGGGACCGATCATCCTGGTGCAGCGGCGCGTGTTCATCCTGCCCACGCGCCAGGGGCTGGCGTTTGCCCTGGTGCTGCTGCTCATGCTGATCGGCTCCATCAACTATTCGCTGGGGCTCGGCTTCGTCCTCACCTTCCTGCTCGGTGCGCTCGGCGTCAACGCCATGATCTACACGTTCCGCAATCTCGCGAACCTGAGAGTGACGGGCGGGCGGGCACGGCCGGTGTTTGCCGGCGACATCGCACAGTTCACGGTCCATCTGGAGAACGCCGGCGAGACGGACCGCTACGCCATCGGCCTCACTCACGACCGCCAGAGCGCCTCCTTCGTGGACGTGAAGGCGCGCACGACCGCTGCCGTGATCGCGCGCATACCCGCCGTCCGGCGCGGCATCTTCAAGCCGGGCCGGTTGAGGCTCTTCACCCGTTTCCCGCTGGGCCTGTACTACGCGTGGGCTTACCTCGAGCTCGATATGCACTGCATCGTGTACCCCCATCCCGCCCCCCTGCCCGGCCTGCCGCTGCCGCCCGCCATGGCGAGCGACGGGGCGGGCACGGAGCACGGGCGGGGGCAGGAGGACTTTGCCGGGCTGCGGCAGTACCACGTGGGTGACTCGCCCCGCCACATCGCGTGGAAGGCTGCCGCGCGCGACCAGGGTCTCCTCACCAAGCAGTTCGCCGGACGCGCCGAGACCGAGTTGTGGCTCGACTGGGGGCAAATGCCGGTGAGCATGGGCGTGGAGGAACGGCTGTCCCAGCTTGCACGCTGGGTGCTCGACGCGCACGCCGCCGGCCTGTCCTACGGACTGCGCCTGCCGGGCAAGATGGTGGAAATGGAGGCAGGCGAAGCCCAGCGCGACCGCTGCCTCGAAGCGCTCGCGCTCTTCGAGCAAGAGCGTGATTCGTGATTGGTGATTTGTGATTCGAAGCGAGAAGCCCACGCAACGGTGCGGTCGATTCACGATTCACGAATCACGATTCACGGAGTTGCCCAGTGACTGACGCCAAGCAACCCATCAACTGGCGGCACACGCTGTACCTGGTGCTGTCGCTGGCGGCGGTGGGAGCGCCTCATGCAGTGCACCTGCCGTGGTGGACGGTCGGGTTGGTGGCCATGCTCCTCGCCTGGCGCGCCTACGTGGGATACGCCCGCCGCGCATTGCCCAATCGCTGGCTGGTGCTGCTGGCGGCGTTGGGGGCCACGGTGGGGGTTTTTCTCAGCTACCGCACCATTTTCGGACGCGAGGCGGGGGTTGCGCTGCTGGTGATCATGCTGACGTTGAAGACACTGGAAATGCGCACGCTGCGCGATGCGATGCTGCTCATCTTCCTCGGCTATTTCCTCGTCATCACCAACCTGCTGTATTCCCAAGGCATTGGCACGGCGCTCTACATGCTCGCCTGCACCGTGTTCATCACCGCGACCATGATCAGTCTCAACTACGCAGGCGACGAGCCGCCGTTCCGCCTGCAGCTGCGCACCGCAGGGTTGATGCTGGCGCAGTCGGTACCGCTGATGCTGGTGCTGTTCCTGCTGTTCCCGCGGGTGCCCGGTCCGCTGTGGGGCATGCCGCGCGACGCCTTTGCGGGCATGAGCGGCCTGTCGGACACCATGTCGCCGGGCGGCATTTCGACCCTCGTGCTGTCGGACGCCGTCGCGTTCAGGGTCAGCTTCGAATCCCCGCTGCCCCGCACGAGAGACCTCTACTGGCGCGGCCCCCTGATGTGGGATTTCGACGGCCGGACGTGGTCGGTGCAGTTTTTTCTCCATACGGCACCCGGGATCGAGGCCGCGGGCGAGCCGGTGAAATACGAAGTGACCCTCGAGCCCCACAACCGGCGCTGGATGTTCGCGCTCGATCTCCCCGCGGTCGTGCCCGCCGGCGCCGTCGTCAGCGCTGACTATCACCTCTACGCGGTGCGGCCGGTGAACAACCGCGTGCGCTATGAAATGACTTCGCTCCTCAACGCAAGCTTCGGCGGAGTCGAAGACCAGCGCGCTTTGAATCGTGCGTTGCACCAGCCCGTGCGCTCCAACCCGCGCGCGCAGGCGCTCGGGCGGGCGCTGCGCGAGAAGCACGGCGCAAACCACGTAGCGATTGCAAACGAGATGCTCACCCTGTTTCGTGGACAGGAATTCCGCTACACGCTCGAGCCGCCGCTGCTGCCGGGTGAGCACCCGGTGGACGAATTTCTGTTCTCGACCCGGGCCGGGTTCTGCGAGCACTATGCTTCGGCGTTCGCGGTCGTTATGCGCGCGGCACAGGTTCCGACCCGCGTCGTGACCGGCTACCAGGGTGGCGACTACAGCGCGCTCGGCAAGTACCTGATCGTGCGCCAGGCCGATGCGCATGCGTGGACCGAGATCTGGCTAAAGGACCGCGGATGGGTGCGGGTCGATCCCACTTCGGCCGTGTCTCCCTTGCGGGTCGACACCGGCATCTCGGCGGCAGTGCCACGGAACGAGTCGCTGCCCTTGCTGGTGCGGGGAGACGCCGAATTCCTGCGGCAGTTGAGGTTCACCTGGGATTACCTGACGAACACCTGGAACCAGTGGGTGCTGGGCTACACCCCGGAGCGCCAGCGCTGGATGCTCTCCAACGTCGGAGTGGACGACGCCACCTGGGAAAAGCTGGCCGCCATCCTGTTCTGCCTGGCCGGCCTGATCGTGGCCATGCTCACCGCCCTCGCGCTGCGCCAGCTCAGGTCGCGGGTGCGCGACCCCGTAAAGATCGCCTACCTCAGGTTCTGCGACAAGCTGCGCCGCGGGGGCCTGCCGCGCGCGGCAGCCGAGGGACCCGTCGACTACGCGCTCCGGATAAGGGGACTGCGGCCCGATTTGACTGCGGCCGTGGACGGGATTACCGCGCTCTATGTGGCGCTGCGCTACGGAGTGGAAAAGAGCGCGGCCGCGCTACTGGAGCTGCAGCAGCGGGTGAGGCAGTTCACGCCTGACAAGGCGTGACGCGATAGCGCGTTGTAATTCAGTTCAGCTTGGACGCTGTTTCGCGTCACGAGTTATCGCGTCGCGATCCATCGTGTCACGCTTCATCAAGCGGGCGGGAGGAGCTTGATCGGATCCACCGGATTCCCGAACCGGCGGATCTCGAAGTGCAGCTTGGCCTGGTCGGCGTCGGCGGCGCCCATTTCGGCGATCCTCTGTCCCCGGGTTACGCTCTGCCCCTCTTTCACCAGCAGCTCGCGGTTATAGGCGTAGACGGAAACGAACGTCTCGTTGTGCTTTATGACGATGAGCTTGCCCAGCCTGCCCAGCGTCCCGGTCGCCGTCCCGCTGAAGATAATCCGACCCGGCGCGCTGGCCAGCACCGGCTGCCCCAGCTTCCCGGCAATGCCAATGCCCTTTGCCGTGGTCCCGTTGAAGGCGTTCACGACCTTGCCGCTCACCGGCCAGGCCCACTGGATGCCGTCCTCGCTGGCCGCCGCGCGGGGATCGGGTTTCCCCGAGGCATCCGGCTTCGCGTTCGCGAGCTGGTTGTAAGCCTGGTCGGAATACGGCGCCCGCACCGCCTTCGGCTGCGTCTTGACGGTGCCGCCGGTGGCAGCCGGCCCTTCGCCAAGAGGACGGCCCTCGACTCCGGGGGCGGTTTTGAGGGGCGCGGCCGCCGCCGTGCCAGGCGGCCTGAGCCTGAGCTGCTGCCCGATGCGGATGACGCCGGGGTCGGAGATGCCATTCCACTGCGCCAGCTCGCGATAATCGAGTCCGTTGTCGAGCGCGAT
>DATFVY010000121.1:0-2458 GCA_035259925.1 Burkholderiales bacterium | reverse complement strand
AGCGGGCCAGGGCATGGAAAAGCCTCGAGAAGCGCTACCGGTGGGTGGGCAGCGTGCCGCACCGCAGTGCGATGCGCTGGCTCGCCTCCAGCCACGTGCTGGTGGTGAGCTCGGTCATGGAGGGCGGCGCCAACGTGATCTGCGAAGCCGCGCGTATCGGCGTCCCGGTGCTCGCGTCGCGCATTCCCGGCAACGTCGGCATGCTGGGACGCGATTATCCCGGCTACTTCCCGCTCTTCGACGACCGGGCGCTGGCCCGGCTGATTGAGCGCTGCCGCACGGACGCCCGCTTCTATGCCTCGCTGCGCCGGGCGGTATCGAAGCGCCGGGCAATGTTCGCGCCACGGGCCGAGCGGGCGGCGTTGCGGCGCCTCCTGCGCGCGTTGCCTTCCGACAGGCGATAGGTCGGTCCTGCCTGGTGGGCGCCCGGCGGCGCGAAACTTCCGCCCGTCGCGCCGATCAATCCATCATGGCGCAGACGGATATCTACGACGATGTGATCATGGATCACATCAAGAACGCGCGGAACTACCGCGCGCCCGAGCGCGGTCAGCTCATGGTCACCGGCTTCAATCCCCTTTGCGGCGACGAAGTGGTCCTTTACCTGGGAATCCGGGATGGCCGGATCGCGGACATCGCCTACCAATGCACGTGCTGCGGCATCTCGATGGCGTCCGCCTCGATCATGACCGAATTACTGATGGGCCGGGACGTTGTGGAAGCGGAAGTCGGAGTCCAGGCCTTCGTCGCCCGGCTGGAGGGCCATTCCGAACACGGGCGGACCGATCTCACCCCGGGGCAGGAGGCCATCCTCGCGACAGCGCGGAAATTTCCTTCGCGCGCGCGCTGCGCTGCCCTGCCGTGGTCCACGATCGAGCGGGCGCTGAAAGAGCCGGCGGCGGCAGCGCGCGTCCGCTGATTTTGGCTGCCGGTTATCTCGGCTGCGCATTACGCAGCATTTCAGCACGTGCCCTTAGAACGTCTGCGGATGTCCAGCTCGTCTTGATGTAAGGCGAGGACCGCCCAGATCTCCTCGTCCGAAAGCTTGTCGCCGAAAGCCGGCATATCGCTCTCGTAGTCCTTCGGCGAGTATTTGCCCGGAACGAGGCCGTATTTGGTGATCCCGAACAGAACGTCATCAGTGTGATGCCAGGTGTGGCCGCTCTCGTCGTGGGGCGGCGCAGGCAATCTCCCATGCGGCAGGCGGACGCGCCAGTTGGGCTGGCCCTCCAGCTTGACCCCGTGGCACACCGCGCAGTGCTGGACGTAGACCTTCGCGCCCAGCGCGACTCTGGCTGCGTCGCGCGGATCTGCCCTGGGGTCCTCACCCGGCGCATTGCTGCAAGCCGCCAGTGCAATCACGGCGGCGAGCAAGAAACAGCACGCGCGATTCATCATCGGAAGCTCATGCGACCCGCACGGTCGCCATCATCCCGCTCGCCAGGTGCTCGAGGATATGGCAGTGGAGCATCCAGTTGCCGGGATTGTCGGCCACGAAGGCGACTTCCACGCGGGAACGCGGGTCGATCAGCACGGTATCGCCGCTTTCCCCTCGCGTTTCGGGCTTGCCGCCACGCGACATCACCCTGAAGACATGCCCGTGCAGGTGGATGGGATGATGCCAGGCAGTTTCGTTGACGAGCTCGAGGACGTACGGGCGCCCGCGCGTCAGCGTCAGCAGCGGCGCGTGATGGTGGGTGTCGTCCGCCGCCGGCTTGCCGTTCACGGTCCAGAACATTCCCTTGTGGTCGCGCTGACTCGGCATCGCGCCCATCATGCCGCCGCCGAACACGATACGGTGCCGCTCCGCGCGCGCGGGATCGGCCTTTGGCCAGGGGTTCGCGGGCAGCTTGGGCATCTCCCGTGATGCGCCACGCATTGCTGCTTCGCCCGAATACGCGAGGTCGAGCAGGCGATAGGCACGTTGGCGGTAGAAGCCATCCACCACAGGATGACGGCTGCCCGGAGCGCCGCCACAGTCGAGCACGAGGTCGGCGCGCTGCGCCGGTCCAATCACGATCCGGCCATTCTCCAGGCGTTGAGGTTCGATCGGCTGGCCATCGAAAGCGATGAGCGAGGGCTCGTGACCCTCGAACTGGAGCCCGTAGATGCGCGCATTCGACGCGTTGATCAACCGCAGGCGGATCCGCTCGCCGGCGCGCACGTCGAAGGACTCGCGAACCGCGCCGTTGACCGTGACTGTGTTGCCGATGCGCCCGGCGTGACTCGAATCCATGAAGCTGCGGAAATCGCCGGCGATGCGCGCCTCTCGATCCAGCCGCCAATCGGACAGGATCCAGACGACATCCCGGTCCGCGGTGAGCGGTTCCCGCTCCTCGACGATCAATGCGCCGTAGAGTCCGCGCCCGACCTGCTCGGGGCTGCCGAGGTGTGGGTGATACCAATAGGTGCCCGCATCAGGCAGGTCGAACTCGTACAGAAAACGGCCGCCGTTCGC
>DATFVY010000120.1:0-5159 GCA_035259925.1 Burkholderiales bacterium | reverse complement strand
GGGAATTCGAGAGCGCCCTGCTCGAGCTGGCCGGAAACGGAAGCGACTATGAACCCGCTGGCGTACCCGCTTGAGCGGATAGCCCGCTGGGACGGGGCCGTCGCGCTGCGGCTGAACCGCGGCGCCGGCCGCAGCCGGTGGTTGTGCGCGGCTTTCCGCGTGGTGAGCCGGCTCGGCGACGGCGTCGCCTGGTACGCGCTGATGCTGGCACTGCTCCTGCGGTTCGGGCCGGATGCCGTGCCGGCCGTGCTGCACATGATCGCGGCGGGACTGGTCTGCACCGCGCTCTACAAGCTGATCAAGAGCAGAACGGTGCGGCCGCGACCTTACGAAGCGCAGCCCGGGATCATGCTGTTCGCCGCCCCGCTGGACCACTTCAGCTTTCCTTCAGGGCACACGCTGCACGCCGTGGCTTTCACGCTGGTGGCCCTGGCCTACTATCCCTGGCTGGCGTGGATCGCCGTGCCCTTCACGCTGCTGGTGGCTGCCTCGCGCATGATGCTCGGGCTGCATTACCCGAGCGACGTGCTGGCCGGCGTGGCGATCGGCGCCGCCGTCGCCGGCGCCTCGTTGCTGATCTAACCACCCGGCGCTTCGCGCCACCCCTCCTGAACTGGGAGGGGCGAGCGGACGCGAGGGGGTGGTTGGCGCGCGGTTATAATTTCGTCACATTCCCCGCTACCTGCCGGTTCCATGCGCACGCTGATCTGCGGCTCGATCGCCTACGACACCATCATGGTGTTCCGCGATCGCTTCAAGAATCATATCCTGCCCGACCGGCTGCACATCCTGAACGTCGCGTTCCTGGTGCCTGACCTGCGCCGCGAGTTCGGCGGCTGCGCCGGGAATATCGCCTACAACCTGGGAATGCTCGGCGGCGAGCCGCTCATCATGGCCACGGTCGGGGACGACTACCTTCCGTACGATGAGCGGCTGAAGAAATTGAAGCTCCCCCAGCAACACGTGCGCAGGATCCCCAACACCTTCACGGCGCAGGCCTTCATTACCACCGATCTGGACGACAACCAGATCACCGCCTTTCACCCCGGCGCGATGAATCATTCCCACGAAAACCACGTGCAAGCCGCGCAGGATGCAAAGCTCGGCATCGTCGCCCCCGACGGCCGGGAGGGCATGCTGCAGCACGCGCGCGGGTTCCAGGCCGCCGGCATTCCGTTCATATTCGACCCGGGCCAGGGCCTGCCCATGTTCAGCGGCGAGGAGCTCGCGCGCTTCGTGGACATGGCGAGTTTCGTCACCGTCAACGACTACGAGGGCGAAATGCTGCAGCAGCGCACCGGCAGCCGGCTCGAGGATCTGGCAAAGAAGGTCAAGGCGCTGGTGGTGACGCTGGGAGCGCGCGGCTCGCTCATCATGACGGGCGGGCAGCGGATCGAGGTCCCGGCCGTCAAGCCGGAGCAGGTGCTGGATCCCACCGGCTGCGGCGACGCCTTCCGCGCCGGATTGCTCTATGGCATCGCGGGCGGCTTCGACTGGGCGGTCAGCGGCCGGCTCGCTTCGCTGCTCGGCTCGATCAAGATCGCGCAGCGCGGCGCCCAGAACCACCACTTCACGCGCGACGAGATCGCGCAGCGCTACAAAGAGGCCTTCGGCTCGCGGCCCTGGTAGGCAAGATGAAATCCCTCGCTCGCGCATCAATACTCGCAGTATTGCTGGGCGGCTGCGCAGGCTCGCCGGAGGTGGGCGACCCCGAGCCGCCGGGAAGAGGGCCCGCGCCCGCGCTACAGCCGGAGAAGACGGAATACCCCGGCGTGGTGGAAGCTCTGCGCGAAGTCGAGCTGGAGGGCGAGCGCAGCGCGGCAGCGCCGATGGCTGGCGCGGTTATCGGCGGCGCGGCCGGGAGCAGCGTCGGGCGCGGCCGGGGCGCGGCGGCAGGCGGCGTAGTCGGCACGGTGGTAGGGGCGGTCGTCGGGGAATCCGCGGCCCAGGGCGCGCCGCGCCAGGCGCTTGAGATCACCGTGCGTCTCGACGAAGGACGCGTCATCGCCGTGACACAAGCTGCCGGCAAGGAATCCTTCAAGACCGGCGACCGCGTGCGCGTGGTGTCCGACGGGCGCACCGCCCGCGTGGTGAAGTAACCGTCGCCAGATCCCGACACGGAGGGGTGCTCCTGGGTGAGACCCGGTTCCTCCCCCCATATACCTGTGATACCCTTTACGCCATCCCCGTCATAGATTGTTCGCCGTACTGTAACCGGACCGAAACAGGCCACGCTTACCGTGGCGATGTTCCGTCACTGATCGAGGGGAAAAATGGCGGTAAATCAACCTCGGGCACGCGAAACCTCAAGTAAACATTTGGTAGTGGCCCTGGCGGCCAACATCCATGAGGTACGCGAGGCACAACGGCTGCGTTACCGGGTTTTTGCGGAGGAGATGGGCGCGCGGGTACCCGGGCGTGAACAGGGCATAGACTGCGACATCTACGACGCTTACTGCCATCACTTACTCGTGCGCGATACGGAGTCCGGCGAGGTCGTCGGCACCTACCGCATCCTCCCCGGCGCGCAGGCACGCAGGATCGGCGCTTTCTACTCGGACGGGGAATTCGATCTCACCCCGCTCAATCCCCTGCGCGACGCCACGATCGAGGTCGGGCGCTCGTGCGTGCACCCCGACTATCGTAGCGGGGCGACCATTGCTTTGCTTTGGTCTGGCCTCGGTGCCTACGTAACGAAGCACAATTACCAATACCTGATGGGCTGCGCGAGTATCGGGATGGCCGATGGTGGCCGCAGCGCAGCGAGTATTTACCGGCAGTTGGCCGCGACACATCTCTCTCCGCTCGAGTACCGCGTGGTTCCGCGCAACGGGCTCGTTCTCGACGGGCTCGAGGGCGATGGGGGCGAGGCGCAACTGCCCCCCCTCCTCAAGGGCTACATAAGGGTCGGCTGCTACGTCTGCGGCGCGCCGGCGTACGATCCGGACTTCAATACTGCCGACCTGCTGATGCTGCTGCCGCTCGCGCACTTCGACCCCCGCTATGCGCGGCGTTTTCTGAAAGCGTCCCCATCGTAACCCGCTCCGATCCGGCGCCGTTTCGCGACGACACGTTGCCGGACCGGGGGGCGTCCGCGACGGACGCCGGCGCCCATGGCGGCTCCCTCACCTCGCGCGCCGTGCGCGTCGCACGCTTGCTCCGGGTGGGCCTGCACATCGCGCGCGGCGCGGCGATCGCCGCCTGCGTATTTCCGTTCATCGGGCGGGAAGGGCGCTGCGCGCACGTGCAGCGCTGGTCACGCCAGGTGCTCGATATCCTGGGCGTGGCGCTGCGGCTGAGCGGCACACCGCCGCAGCCAACGGGGGCGCCCACCCTGATCGTCGCCAACCATATTTCGTGGCTCGACATCCTGGCGATCAACGCGGTGCTGCCGGTGCGCTTCGTGGCCAAGTCCGAGGTGCGCGCATGGCCGGCGATCGGCTGGCTGGCCGAGAAAGCCGGAACGCTCTTCATCCGGCGCGAAGAACGCCGGGACGCGGTGCGCGTCAACGACAAGCTGGCGCAGGTAATGAGGAACGGGGAGCCGGCGGGTGTGTTCCCCGAAGGGACATCATGCGACGGATCCACGGTGCTGGGGTTCCACTCCTCGCTGCTCCAGCCCGCGGTTCTTGCCGGCGCCACCGTGCACCCGGTCGCGCTGCGCTACGCGCGACCCGACGGCACTCGCTGCGACGAGGCCGCCTTCACCGGCGGCACATCGTTCCTGAAATCGCTCTACCGGATGACGACGCAGCCGGCGACGCTGGCATTTCTCGATTTTCCGCCGCCGCTGGAGAGCGAGGGCCGTGACCGGCGCGAGCTCGCGCACGCCGCGCGCGAGGCTATTCTTCGCTCGCTGTTCCCGTCATCTCGGGACAGTCGCAGCTGAACAGCCGCCGGTCGTCCAGACGCAGCGCGCTCAAGGCGCGTCCCCACACGCAGCCGCTGTCGAGACAGACGACGTCCTCGCGCACGAGCAGGCCGTGCGAGGCCCAGTGGCCGAAGAGGATCGTGGTATCACGGCTCGCGCGACGCGGCGCGTCGTACCACGGCATGTACCCGGGCGGCACGCGATCGAGCCCCAGCTTGTAGTCGAGCTCCAGCGCGCCGTCGGCGTTGGTGAGGCGCATGCGCGCCATGGCGTTGACAACCACCCGCAGCCGCTCGGCGCCCTTCAGGTCGTCGCGCCAGCGCGCCGGCTCGTTGCCGTACATGTCGCGCAGGAACTGGCGGTAGCCGGGTGCGGCGAGCGCTGCTTCCACCTCGCGCGCGAGCGCGTCCGCCTGGGCAATCGTCCACTGCGGCAGCAGCCCGGCATGCACCATGGCGTAGCCGTTCTCGACGTGGAGCATCTTGCGGCTGCGCAGCCACGCCAGCAACTCTTCGCGGTCGGGCGCGGCGAGGATATCACCATCGGTGTCACCGCGGTGGGGCTTGCGGATGCCTTCCGCGACCGCCAGCAGGTTGAGATCGTGGTTGCCGAGCACCGTGACCGCCCGTTCCCGCAGTCCCTTCACGAAGCGCACCGTGGCGAGTGATTGGGGACCGCGATTGACGAGATCGCTGACGAACCACAGCACATCGCGCCGCTCGTCGTAGCGCACGCGCTCGAGCAGCCGCATCAGCTGGTCGTAGCAGCCCTGTATGTCGCCGATTGCCAGCGTCGCCATTGGCTTGAACCTGGTGACCTGTGACTGGTGATCTGTGATCAGTCAGTTGGCCTAAACAAAAAGGGCGCAGCACTGCTGCGCCCCCTACTAGTCACTGATCACTGATCACGGATCACTTCACGAGACCAACCATGTAATCCACCGCTGCCTGTACGTCGGCGTCAGCGAGCGAGAGGTTACCGCCCTTGGGCGGCATCGCGCCCTTCCCCTTGAGCGAACTCGCGTAGAGCGTGCTTTTGCCTGCCTTGAGGCGCGGCGCCCACGCGGCCTTGTCGCCGGCCTTGGGCGCGCCGGAGACGCCGGCCGCGTGGCAGACATGGCAGGTTGCGTCGTAGACGGATTTGCCCTTGCTGGCATCCGCTTTTCCGCCGCCAGCGGACTTCGCGGCAGGCGCCGGTATGGGTACGGCCGCAGTAGCGGCAGGCGCAGCCGCAACCGCGGCCGGCTTCGGCTGGTTGGGATCGACCGCGACCTCGCCGACTGGCTTCA
>DATFVY010000119.1:0-3602 GCA_035259925.1 Burkholderiales bacterium | reverse complement strand
CCGGCGAGCTGGATAGCCGACCTGGACCGCGCCGGCCGCCCCGCCGCCGCCAGGGCGGCGCCGGACACCGCCGAGGCGCGCTGGCTCAGCCGCGTGTCCGAGGCGCGCTCGAAGAAGGACTGGCCCGGCGTGCTGACCCTGGCGCAACAGTGGGTGCGGGCGATGCCGCGCAGCGCGCGCGCGTGGCAGGAGCTGGGCGACGCCTACTTCGCGATCAACCGGCCGCGGCGCGCGATACCCGCCTACCAGCAATCCGTGCGCTACAACGCGGAGTCCTTCGACGTGTGGCAAAGCCTCAGCGCGACCTACCTCGCGCTGAACCAGTACGACCGCGCGATCGAGGCGAGTCACGAGGCGCTGCGCATCAGGCCCGGCCACCCGCGCGCGACCTACAACCTGGGAGCCGCCTACCACGGCCAGGGGCAGCGCGACCGCGTGCTGGAAATTCATGCCCAGCTGCGCAAGCTCGACGCGAAGCTGGCGGGAGAGTTCGCCAGGAAGTACCTGAAGCGGTGAGCCGGTGGAACTATGCGCCTTGCCTTTTGGCGGTGATTCGCGTATCGTTCGCGGCGCAGTGATCAATCAAGCGGCGTATTGCTGATCCGTAAGTCCCCCGTCCTTCAGGCCGGCGTGCCTTCAGTTCTCAACCACTCGTCTTGATTCGCTTGCACAGTGCGGGCATGCCCGCGTTCATTCATTTTTTGTAAAAGGAGTTGTATGGCAACCGGTATCGTAAAGTGGTTCAACGACGCGAAGGGCTTCGGATTCATCACGCCGGACGACGGCGGCGAGGACGTGTTCGCGCATTTTTCCGAGATCCAGGGCAACGGCCACAAGTCGCTCAAGGAAAAGCAGCGTGTCAGCTTTGAAGTGACCAAGGGCCCCAAGGGGCTCAAGGCCACCGCGATCAAGCCGATGCAGTAAGGCAATAGACTGCGGCGAGCAGCCGCGTCAAGAAGAAGGGGCTCGTTCGAGCCCCTTTTTTGTTTTGGTGGAGGCGGGCGGAATCGAACCGCCGTCCGCTGGCCCTACACAGTCAGGACTACACGCTTAGCCTGGTCGATTGAGTCTCGCCTCGCGCCCGCCGGCCGGCAGGCTGACGCTCAGCCAGTCGCTTCGACGGATCCGCGCGGCCAAGCGACCAAGCCGCGGGAGAGGCTGATGTGAATGGCGCTGCACCTCCACTTTCGCGGAGGCCTGGCCCACCAGCAAGCCAGTGCAGCGTCTAGCCGGTATTAGGCGGCTAGAGCGTAACGCTCGTCGTTGGCGTCTGAGGATTTCCAGCGGTTTGACAAGGTGACTGGACCTTGGCGTGCCCTGGGCTGCTTCGTGACCCGCGTCGAAACCAGGTCGCCCCCATGACTCGGCATCTATGGTATCAGATGGGGGCGATCGCTCCGAGTTCCATCCCTCAGAGCAGCCGCAGCAGGTCTTGCGGCTTTTCGAGTATCCAGTCGGCGTTCCAGGTTGCGGGATCGCTGCCATTCAGGTAACCCCACCGGACGGCCGCGGCTTTCATTCCCGCGGCGTGCGCTGCCTCGACATCCCGCCGGTCGTCCCCGACGTAGATGCAGGCGCCCGCTTCCTCGCCGAGGACGCCGCAGGCGGCAAGCAGGGGAGCGGGATGCGGCTTGGTGTTGGGAGTGCTGTCGCCGCCGATGATGCACGCGGCGCGCGGGGACATGTCGAGCTTCCCGAGCAGCACGCGGGCGAGGCGCTCGGCCTTGTTCGTCACGATGCCCCAGCGCAGGCCGCGTTGCTCGATCGTCCCGAGCAGCTCGGAAGTGCCGGGGAAAAGCCGCGTCTCGCGGCAAATATCGCGCTCGTACAGTGCGAGAAACTCTTCCCGCATGGCGCGGTAGTCAGGGTGTTCCGGGCCGATACCGAAGCCCACGTTGAGCAGGCCGCGGGCGCCGTGCGACGTGACCGGGCGGGTGGCCGCGGGCGGCAGATCCGGCAGCCGGCGCGCCCGGCGCATGGCATTGATAGCGCCGGCCAGATCCGGCGCCGTGTCGGCAAACGTTCCGTCGAGGTCGAAGAGGACGGCCTTGATCATGGTGAATCGTCAATCGTAAATCGTGAATCGTAAGGGCAGGCTGAATCTTGATCTTTCGATTCCCGATTCACGGCTTCGTGGCGTGCAAGATGTAATTCACGTCCACGTCGTTGCCCAGCGCATACACCTTGGAGAAGGGGTTGTAGGTCATGCCGGTCACGCCCG
This sequence comes from Burkholderiales bacterium, assembly GCA_035259925.1. Classification (GTDB taxonomy): domain Bacteria; phylum Pseudomonadota; class Gammaproteobacteria; order Burkholderiales; family SG8-41; genus SG8-41. The sequence goes on along the minus strand of DATFVY010000119.1, from coordinate 1,381 downwards.
CCACCTGCAGCCCGGCGGCGCGGCACATGGCGGCGAGCTCGGAGGGCTTGATGAATTTCGCGTAATCGTGGGTGCCGCGCGGCAACAGCCGCAGCACGTATTCGGCGCCGATGACCGCCAGCGCGTACGATTTCAGGTTGCGATTGAGCGTGGCGAAGAACACGTGGCCACCGCGCTCGGCCAGTCCGGCGCAGGCGCTTACGGTGGCCGCCGGTTCGGGAACATGCTCGAGCAGTTCCATGCAGGTCACGATGCCGAAACCGCCGGGCATCTCGAGCGCCAACGCTTCGGCCGCGACCAGGCGGTAATCCACTTCCAGACCCGACTCCAGCAGGTGCAGCTGCGCGACTTTCAGCGGCTTCTCCGCGAGATCGATGCCGGTCACGCGGGCGCCGCGCGCCGCCATTGCCTCGGTGAGTATCCCGCCGCCGCAACCGACGTCGAGCACGCGCTTGCCGCGCAGCCCGGCGATGCTGTCGATATGATCGAGACGCAGCGGATTGATGTCGTGCAGCGGCTTGAACTCGGAGCCGGGGTCCCACCAGCGGTGGGCGAGTTGGCTGAATTTCTCGAGCTCGACGGGGTCGACGTTGATCATTTACCAGCTGCCAGACGTCAGCTATCAGCCGTCAGCATACCGCAAAGCAAATTCTCTGGCGGCTGGCAGCCGACGGCTAGCTTCTGATCTTGTCCTTCCAGTACGCCGCCTTGGCCGCGAGCTCGCGCGCGTCGAGTCGCGTCAGTTGCCCGTTGTCGACGACCCGCTCGCCGTCGACCCAGACGTGGGTCACGTGCTCGCGGCCGGCGGCATAGACGAGATGCGAAAGAGGGTCATAGCACGGCAGCAGCTCGGGCGCTTCCAGGCTGACGGCGGTCATGTCTGCGCGCTTCCCCGGCGCGAGCGATCCGATGCGGTCTTCCAGTCCCAGCGCGCGTGCAGCGCGTATCGTGGCCATTTCGAGCGCTGCGTGGGCAGGCAGCAGCGTAGGGTCTCCTCCGGCTCCCTTGGCGAGAAGGGCGGCCAGCCGCATTTCAGCGAACATATCCAGGCGGTTGTTGCTCGCGGCTCCGTCCGTGCCCAGTGCCACGTTGACCCCGTTCTGCAGCAGGCGCGCAGGAGAGGCGACGCCGCTGGCGAGCTTGAGGTTCGAGCTGGGGCAATGCGCTACGTGGCAGCCTTTTTCCGCGAGAAGCGCGATCTCCTGCTCGGTCAGATGAACGGCGTGGACCGCGATCAGACTGGCGTCAACCAGCCCCAGCGCCTGCAGGCGGCTCAGCGGCCGCACCCCGTGGCGCGCGATGCTCTGCTCTATTTCATCGCGCGTTTCGTGCACATGGATGTGCAGCGGCAGCTCCAGCTCGCCCTGCAGCACGGCGACGC
>DATFVY010000118.1:0-5089 GCA_035259925.1 Burkholderiales bacterium | reverse complement strand
CGACCACATGGGCGGCCGCACCTTCGACCCGCCGATGGAGCCGTACCGCTACGAGCGCATGCTGGCGCCGCACCGCACGCCTTATGCCACGAAAGACGGCTACGTGTGCGTGCTGGTCTACAACGACAAGCACTGGCGCAGTTTTTTCCGCCTGATCGGGCGCGAGGAGATGTTCGATGCCGACCGCCGCTTCTCGACGCAGGAAGCGCGCTCCCGCAACATCGCCGAGGTCTACGAGTTCGTCGCCGGGGAGATGGTGAAGAAAACCAGCGCGGAGTGGCTGCGCCTGCTGATGGACGCCGACATCCCGGTGACTCCGCTCAACTCGGTGGACGACATCATCGAAGACCCGCACCTCGCGGAAAGCGGGTTCTATGTCGCGACCGAGCACCCGACAGAAGGGAAATTGCGGACGATGGCGACGCCGGGCCGGTGGTCGCGGACATCGCCGGGCAAGCTGCGGCCCGCGCCGCTGCTGGGCGAGCACAGCGTTCAGATTCTCGGCGAGGCAGGCTATACGCGCGCCGAAATAGACGCGCTCATCGCCGCGGGCGTCACGCAGTCGCCCGCCGAGAGCGTCGCAGATGAAGCGTCGCAGATGAAGCGTCGCAGATAAGACGTCTCAGATAGATCGTCCAAGGTAATGCGCTACCATGGCACTGCGTGCAAGACGCTGTATCTGAGACGCAGTACCTGAGACGCCTCATCTGAGACGTAGTATCTGCGACGAATTTAACTAGAGCCATGGACTTCAACTTCTCCGAAGACCAGCTCGCCATCCGTGCCGCGATCGAGAAGATCTGCGCGCGCTTCGACGCCGCCTACTGGCTGAAGAAGGACACGGAAGGCGGCTTCCCCGACGATTTTCACCAGGCGCTGGCGCGCGACGGCTGGCTGGGCATCGCGATGCCGGAGGAGTACGGCGGCGCGGGGCTGGGCATCACCGAGGCCGCGCTCATGATGCAGACGATCGCGGAGTCCGGCGCGTGCATGTCGGGCGCGTCCGCGGTCCACCTCAACATCTTCGGGCTCAACCCGGTTGTGGTGTTCGGAACGGAAGAGCAGAAGCGGCGCTGGCTGCCGCCGCTGATCGCCGGCCGTGACAAGGCCTGCTTCTGCGTCACCGAGCCCGACGCCGGCCTCGATACCACCCGGCTGAAGACACGAGCGGTGAGGAAAGGGGACCGCTACGTGATATCCGGACGGAAGATCTGGATTTCGACAGCGCAGGTCGCCAACAAGATGCTGCTGATCGCGCGCACGACGCCGCTGGAAGAAGTGGGCAAGAGACGCTCCGAGGGCCTTTCGCTTTTCTACACGGACGTGGACCGCAAGTTCGTGGAGGCGCGCGAGATTCCCAAGATGGGCCGCAAGCCGGTCGATTCCAACCAGGTGTTCATCGACGGCCTTGAGGTGCCGGTCAGCGACCGCATCGGGGAGGAGGGCAAGGGCTTCGAATACCTGCTGCACGGCTTGAACCCGGAACGCATCATGATCGCGGCCGAGGGTGTCGGCATCGGTCGGGCGGCATTGAAGCGCGCCGCGGACTACGCGAAGGAGCGCATCGTGTTCGACCGCCCGATCGGGCAGAACCAGGCGATCCAGCATCCGCTTGCACAGCGCTGGATCGAGCTCGAGGCGGCGAACCTGCTGGTTTTCAAGGCGGCGACGCTCTACGACGCGGGCCAGCCGTGCGGAGCGGAGGCGAACGCTGCCAAGTACCTCGCCGGGGAGGCTGGATTCAGGGCGTGCGAGACGGCAGTGATGACCCATGGCGGTATGGGCTATGCCCGGGAATTCCACGTCGAGCGCTACCTGCGCGAGTCGCTGATCCCGCGCATCACGCCGGTCAGCCCCCAGATGATCCTGTGCTACATCGCCGAGCGGGTGCTCGGGCTGCCGAAATCCTACTAGCAGGGACCACCAGCCTACGCGGCTTTCTGTTGCGCGTAGGCCGAATAGAAGTGATCGAAGACCTTGCCGGCTTCCCGCGCGAGCTCGTCGTCATTCCGGGTTTTCGCCTTGATGCCTTTCAGCAGGGTTTCCAGGCCCCTCGCATCGGCCACCGGAATGCCGCCGACGTCGAGGAAATGAACGGCTTCACCGATAGCGACCAGCGCCGGGTCGCCGTCGAGCCCGAAACTGCTCAGCAGCACCTCGAATGTCACCCGGTTTTCGAGGTGCGTGAACTCGGCTCCGTCGAAATCGAAGCCGACGGATCCGCGGGGACGGTCGCGCGGCCGCTCGACCCACGCGAATTTCGCGTCCCTGTCTATGAAGCGCTTGATGAGCCAGGCGCTGGCGAGGCGATCCACCCACAGGTCCTTGCGCGTCGCCCACGTCCGCTTTCGATATCGGCCCGGGTCGACGCGGCGCAGCCGCTTGTGAGCGGCGCGCGGCTCCCCGCTGGAGTAGGCGTCTTCGAAGCGCCGCTTGAACGTCGCGACCGCCTCGGTGGCCTGAACCCTGGCCTGGCCCGGAAAGAAATCGATCGCGGATAGCCCGTCGAACGAGCGTTGCAGCCGGTTGACGGCAGTCTGCGCCTTGCGGCGTCCGAGGCCGGGCAGGGCAGCGCTCGCCTCTGCGACCCGCCGCACCAGCGCTCCGTAATCCGCGCTCCGATCGAATAATTTCCGGACCTGCGCGACCTGCTCCGCCGTCGTGAGCTTCATCTCGACCGTCATGGCGAAGCCGCCGGCCGACCTGATCTCGGATTCCATTTCCCCGAGGACCGCGGTGCCCGCGGAGCCCGCGGGGAGGACGTACACGCCGTCGCGCAGGGCGCCGCAACCGGTTTCCTTCAACGCCCGCCACACGCGCATGCGGATCGTCGAGTTGCGCGTCGGCAGGCTGAGAACCAGTGCGTTGAGCGCTAACATATTGATTGTTATATATATCACAAATGAGTTATAATAACAACACAAAAATAGTTGACAGCCGCCTGCGGCGGGCGTAGTCTGCCGCTCCATGTAGGTGCCCGTTCGCGCAATCAGCATGCGGGGCCTAGCCGGGTTTGAAGGCAGACACCCGGTCCCCAAGACGATTTCGTCTCAAGCGCTGCTCCATTCCCCCCGGGGAAGGAGTTGTCACATGGACGAATCGACTCGCACAAGATCTCATCCGGACCGCCGCTCCCTCTGGGAGGTGGCGAGCGTGTTCCTCAAGATAGGCGCCGTGGGCTATGGCGCCGCGGCAATCTGGGGGCTCATTCAATCCGAAGTCCAGGAGCGTCGCGCCTGGCTCACCAAGGAGCGCTTCCTCGAAGGTCTCGCCTTCGTGAACGTGCTTCCCGGCGCGCCGGCCATGCAGATGTGCATCTTCGTCGGCCACCAAAGGGTCGGCTTCTGGGGTGGGGTGCTCGCCGGCCTCGCGTTCATGGCCCCGGCGTTTGCCATCGTGCTGGTGCTGAGCGCCGTGGCCGCCCGGTATGGCGCGCTGCCCCTCATGCGCGATGCGTTCTACGGCTTGAGCCCCGTCGTGCTGGGCATCTTTGTGGTCGCGGCTTTCCGGCTCGGGAAGACGGCGATCAAGGACGCCTTTTCCGCGCTCATGGCTGCGGCCGCCGCGGCTGCGCTCGCATTCTCCATTCTCGGGGTGGCGGGCGCCCTGATCCTCGCGGGCTGCGCAGGCGTGGCAATGCACTACTCGCGCAAGGCGGGGTTGATCGCAGCTGCCGTCGCGCTGCTGCTGATAGGCGTCGAGCGCGCGGCCGAATCCATGCTCGCGGGACCCGGCGCCGCCGCCGCGGGCCAGCCGGGTCTGTGGGATATCGGCTGGTTCTTCTTCAAGGTCGGCGCCGTCACTTTCGGCGGCGGTATGACCATCATCGCCTTCGTGCAGGACCAGGTGGTCAACCAGCTCAACTGGATCACGTCGCAGGAGTTCCTCGAGTGCCTGACGCTGAGCCAGCTCACACCGGGGCCGATCATCATGGTCGCCGGCTACGTCGGTTACAAGGTGGCCGGAATCGCCGGCGCCACGGTGGCGGCCTGCGCCATCTTCCTGCCGTCCTTCATCCTGGCTCTTTCGATCCTGCCGTTCCTGGACCGTGTGCGGGAGCTGGCATGGGTGAAGGCCGCGCTGCGCGGAATCGCACCGGCCGTAGTGGGCACCATTGCTGTCACCATATTCCAGCTCGTGCCGCACGCCGCGCCGGACGCTTTTTCGGCCGTGCTGTTGGCGCTCACGGTTGCCATGCTCCTCGCCTGGCGCCTGCCGGTAATTTCGCTGGTGCTCGCCGGTGGCCTCATTGGAATCCTCGCGCGCTCCAGGTGGATCCAGCGCGTGCGGGAGCTGGCTTGACAGGGGCAGGGAAGCGTCCGTTCGGCGCCGAGCTATTCGAAAAGCAAAGATTGAAAATGTGGAGATCACATTTGGACAAGTCCAAGGTTTTCGCCCTCGCAGCTTCGGTGGTTTCGATCTGTGGCTGTGATATCGCTGCGGCGCCTTCGCCTCCCCAGCGCGCGGCGGACGCCACACAGGTGGCGGAACCGCCGGGCGCGCGCTATCGCGTGGACCCGGCGCGCAAGCGCTTGTGGGTGCTGTCCCGTGACGGCCTGTTTCTCTACGATCATCAACATCCCGAGGGCGTGATGGGCGAGGTAAAACTTCCCGGCTGGCAGGCGGTGGATCCGCAATACAGCTGCCTGCCGGATCTCGCGCTGGGACCCCGGGGCGAAGCAGTGGTCACTAGCAACATCGTGACACTCTGGAAGATCGATCCCGACACCCTGGCCGTCAGCTCGCACGTGATGGATGTGTCGTGCATGGCGCCGCGGACACAGGTGCGGGAAGGAAATTGACGTTGGAACCAATCGGGTCAGAGCAGATACCCGGTGCCATCAGGCATTTCGCCCAAGTTCTGCCTGCTTGATTCGAAAGGAAGGGCAATGAGAAAGACCAGCTGCAGCATGAAGTGCGTCTACAGGCAACTCGGCGATGTGTGCATGAGCGAGGTCGATCGGCGGCGTGCGGCCTATGCGCTGTGCCACGCCGAAGCGATCGTGGACGGCGTGATCTGGGTAAAGGACCAGCTCGCGTCGCTCGGTGCCATGGTTCTGAAGCCCGGCTACCGGCAGGGCTGAGGACG
>DATFVY010000117.1:0-2240 GCA_035259925.1 Burkholderiales bacterium | reverse complement strand
ACCCAGGTTGCGCGGTACGCGCACATGATGAAGATGCAGGTGAGCGGGGCAAGCTGCCGCGTTGTCTTCCGCAAGCATCTCGGCGGATCGGTCATCAAGGGCACGGTGTTCAACCGCTGGGAGAGCGTGAGCACGCATCTCAGGTTCGACAGCGACGAGCCGGCTGACCGGCTTGCTCACCTGGTCAGGAACGCCAAGGCAGGGTGCTTCGCGGAGGGACTGATCACGCAACAGGTGCCGCTGCACAGTCAGGTCGAAATCAACGGCAAGCCGTTCGACATCAGGTAAAGTAGTGACGACTGGTGACTGACGACTGACGACGGGTGCGAGGGAGGGGACTCCGTAGCCATGTCGCGAAGCGACGCGCAGCAGCGCGCGGATGACATCCGGGTATTCGCCGGGGAGCTGGCGCGCCTGGAGCAGGAGGGCGTGCTGGCCCTCACGCAGGCGCAGCGCGACGCGCTTGCCGCGCACCACCGCGGGCTGCTCGCGCGGCTGGCGCAGGACTACGACGTCGACCGCGACGCCCGCGCCAAGCAGCTCTCGCTCGGCATGCGCATCGCTTCCTTCCTCGGGGCGCTGGCGCTCGCGGCGAGCGTGTTCTTCCTGTTCCAGCAGTTCTGGGGCCGCTTTACCACCGCGCTGCAGGTCGTGATCCTGATCGCGGCGGCCCTCGGCACGCTGGTCGCGACGGTCGTGATCCAGGGCCGCGAGTCGTCCGGCTACTTCACCAAGCTCGCCGCGCTGGTCGCGTTCGCCTGCTTCGCCATCAATATCGCGCTGCTGGGGCATATCTTCAACATCACGCCCAGCGACAAGGCGCTGATCCCGTGGGCCGCCTACGCGCTGCTGCTCGCCTACGCCTGCGACCTGCGGCTGCTGCTCGCGGCGGGCATCCTGTGCATCATCGCCTGGATCTCGGCGCGCACCGGCACCTTCAGCGGCATGTACTGGCTGCACTTCGGCGAGCGCCCGGAGAATTTCTTCCCGGCGGCGGTGATCCTGTTCCTGGTGCCGCAGTTCATTTCACATGCCCGCTTCACGGGCTTCGGCGCGATCTACCGCGTGTTCGCGCTGCTCACGCTGTTCCTGTCCATCCTGATCATGTCGAACTGGGGGCGCATCAGCTATCTCGATTTCGACGAGAACGTGATCGAGGGCGCCTACCAGGTGCTGGGCTTCGCGCTCAGCGCGGGGGCGATCTGGCTCGGCGCGCGGCGCGGCTGGGGCGAGACCGTCAACACCGGGGCGACCTTCTTCGTGATTTTTCTCTACACCAAGTTCTTCGACTGGTGGTGGGAAATCATGCCGAAGTACCTCTTCTTCCTCGTGCTCGGCCTCACCGCGGTGCTGCTCCTGTTCATCATGCGGCGGCTGCGCGCGCAGGGCCTGTTCGGAGGGCCGCGATGACGCTCACCTGGTCGCGCGGTCACACCCTCATCGCCGGCCTGGCGTTGATCGCGGTCACCAACGCCGTCGCGCTGGGCGGCGTCGCGTGGAACCGCAGCGGCACGCCGGAAAGCGAGCTCAAGCTCACGCAGCGCGAGCTGCATGACACCTATGGCTTCCGCTACGACACCGAGACCGGCGGAACCGAGCTCGGCCTGCGCTGGCGGGTGTACACCTCGGAGTCCGACGACTTGTTTTACGAAGGGTCGTTCGGCGGCGGCATGCCGGACTGGCTCGACGAGGCGAAGCTCGCCGCGCTGGGATTCGACGTCTCCAAGCAGCCGGACCCGCGGCGCGAGAGCCGGCGCCACGCGCGCATCCTGCCGCGGGAGGCGTTCGTCGTGCTGGAGCTCGACGGCCCGGCCACGCAGGCGGCGCTGCAGCGCGCGCGGGCGCGGCTCGCCAGGGAGACCGCGAAGGAGGCGGCGGAAACCGGCAAGGCGGAGCGGCGCAGCCAGGTCAAGCTGGCGGCAGAGGCGCTCAAGCGCGAAGAGACCTCGAACAGCCGGCTGTTCGCGGTGGACGTCGGCCCCGACGCGGCGGCGCTGCGTGCGAAGTACCCGGACCGCGGCCGCTACGCCATCGTGCGCGGGAAGGTCCGCGCCTACCCGCCGGCTTCGTCCGGGCGCGCGCAGGAGCGGCGCTGGCGGGGCTACATCGAGAGCATCGACACCCCCCGCGTCAACTTGCCGCGCGAATTCCGCAAGCGGGCCGGCATGGCGCTGCGCGCTATTCCGCGGGCAGGCCCGACGGATCCGGGCCCGCGCTACGAGGTCACCGTGGCGTTCGGC
>DATFVY010000116.1:0-7214 GCA_035259925.1 Burkholderiales bacterium | reverse complement strand
ATCATGCGCTCGAAAGCGAAGCCGATGTGCGGCTTGATTGCCTCCAGCATGTCGGGATCGCCGTTGGACAGCACGACGAGGCGATACTTCTTCTCGAGACGCCGGAGCGCCGCCACCGCGTCGGGAAAGGGCCGCAGGCGCTCGATCCCGGCAACCAGCTGCTTTACATCGTCCCGGGTGTGCGGCACGCCGGCGCGCTCCAGCGTGTAGCCGAGCGAGATGTGGCCGATCTCGCGGTAGGGAATGTGCTCGCGGCCGAGCAGAGCGTCGATCATCGAGTTCTCGAAGTGGGTGCGGCGCCACCAGGTCACGAGGCGCGAGGGCTCGCCCTTCCAGCCCCTGGCCTTGAGCCAGGGCGTCACCGCGTCGGTGAGTCCGCCTTGCATGTCGACCACCGTGCCGTACAGGTCGAACATGCAGATCGTGATGTCCCGCTTGATCGCTTCGAAGTCGCTCATCGAGTGCATTGTAGAATAGCCATCTTCCCGGTGACGCAGTGACGAAGTGACGCAGTGACGAAACCCCAAGTCCTGGTCGGGCGCGATGGCGAGATCGCTACCGTTACGCTCAGCAATCCCGGCAAGCTCAACGCCATCACGGTGGCGATGTGGCGGGAGCTCGCGGGCGTCATGCGCGCCCTGTCCGCCGAGGACGCGTTGCGTTGCGTGATGCTGCGCGGCGCCGGCAGCGAGGCGTTCGCAGCGGGCGCCGATATCGCGGAATTCGCGACCGAGCGCGACAACGCAGAGCAGGGCCGGCGCTACCACCGCGAGCTGGTGAGCGGAGCGCTGGAGGCGGTGGGCGCCTGCCGGCATCCGACGGTTGCAATGATCCACGGGCCCTGCGCCGGAGGCGGGCTGGAGATCGCATGCATGTGCGACCTGCGCATCGCCGGGGAGTCGGCGCGCCTGGGCGTGCCGATCAACCGGCTCGGCTTCCCTATCGCGTACGACGAGCTGGCTGCGCTGCTGCCGCTCACCGGCCGCGCCGTGGCGCTGGAGATACTGGTCGAGGGACGGATGTGGGACGCCGGGGAAGCGCTCGCCAAAGGCCTGCTGACGCGGGTGGTTCCCGACACGGAGCTGGAACGGGAGGCTTATGCGAGCGCGCGCCGGATCGCGGAGGGTGCGCCGCTCGTGAACCGCTGGCACAAGCGCTTCGTGCGGCGACTCGCGCCGCAGCCCGCTGCGCTGACGGCGGCCGAGATCGAGGAGAACTTCGCGTACTTTGCGACCGAGGACTACCGCATCGGCATGGACGCCTTCGCGAAGAAGCAGAAGCCGCACTTCAAAGGAAAATAGAAGTGATTCGTTACTCGTTTCTCGTTTCTGGGCCTAAGACCGGCACAACGTGCGGGAAGGGGCAACGAGCAACGAGCAACGAGCAACGAATCACCCGTTAAGCAATATGGCCGGACCGCTGTCGCATATCAGGGTGCTCGACCTCTCGCGCGTGCTGGCGGGGCCGTGGTGTGGGCAGAACATGGCCGATCTCGGCGCCGAGGTGATCAAGATCGAGCGCCCGGGCGGCGGCGACGACTCGCGCGCTTTCGGCCCGCCGTGGCTGAAGGACGGCAGCGGGCGCGAGACGAAGGAGTCGGCCTATTTCGCTTCCGCCAACCGCGGCAAGAAATCGGTCACGGTCAACCTGTCGAAACCCGAGGGTCAGGACGTGGTGCGCGAGCTGGCGCGCAAGTCCGACGTGCTGATCGAGAACTACAAGGTCGGCGACCTCGCGCGCTACCGCCTCGGCTACGGCGACTTGAAGCCGCTCAATGCACGCCTCGTCTACTGCTCGGTGACGGGGTTCGGCCAGAGCGGGCCGTACCGCGAGCGCCCCGGCTACGACTTCATGATCCAGGGCATGGGCGGGATCATGAGCATCACCGGCGAGCGCGACGACCAGCCGGGCGGCGGCGCGCAGCGGGTGGGGATACCGATCGCCGACATCATGACCGGCATGTACGCGACGATCGCGATCTGCGCCGCGCTGGCTCACCGCGAGAAAAGCGGCGCCGGCCAGCACCTCGACCTCGCCCTGCTCGACACCCAGGTCGGCGTCCTCGCCAACCAGGGCATGAACTACCTCGCTACCGGAGAGGTCCCGGGGCGGATCGGCAACGCCCACCCCAACATCGTGCCTTACCAGCCGTTCAGGACCAGGGACGGCGACGTCATCCTGGCCTGCGGCAACGACAATCTGTTCAGGAAATTCTGCGAGGTCGCCGGTTGCCAGCATCTCGCGCAGGATCCGCGTTTTGCCAGCAATTCGAAGCGCGTCGAGAACCGCGACATCATCACTCCGCTGCTTGCCGAGATCTTCGCGCAACGCACCACGCATGAATGGTGCGATGCCCTGGAAGCGGCAGGTGTGCCGAACGGCCCCATCAACAATCTGCGGCAGGTGTTCGACGAGCCGCAGGTCGCTGCGCGCGGCATGAAGATCGAGCTCGCACATGCCGTCGCCGGCAAGATCCCCCTGATCGCGAGCCCGATGAAGTTCCTGGGCACGCCGCTCGAGCACAAGCTGGCGCCCCCCGCGCTGGGGCAGCATACGGACGAGGTCCTGCGCGGCCTGCTGGGCATGGACGACGCCGGCATCAGGCGGCTGCGCGACGGCGGCGTCCTCTAGGGCGCGTCACTCAGAAGAATCGCACCAGCATCCCGGTCGCCAGCGCGAACAGCACCACGGCAAAGACGCGCTTCAACGTCCTGCCGGGCGTGCGGTGGGCAACGGCAGCGCCCACCGGCGCCATCACGATCCCCGTCGCCACGATCAGGGCGAGCGCGGGCAGATAGATGAAGCCGATGCTCCAGGAGGGTAGCCCCGGCACTGTCGCGCCCGCGGCGAGATAGCCTATCGTGCCGAAGAGCGCGAGCGACCAGCTCACGGCGGAAGCCGTGCCGATCGCGTGGTGCACCGATATGCCGCGCCGCACGAGGTACGCCACGACCATCGCGGAGCCGCCGGTGGCGGTGAGGCTGGAAAAAAGACCGATGGCACCGCTCACCGCCGACATGCGCAACGCGCCCGGCAGCTCCCGCGCCGGCTGTCCCTTCACCTCGACTACCATCAGCGTGGCGGCCCAGAAGATGAGCACCGTGAACGCGATGGTCAGCAGCCGGGCATCGAGCTGGCTCGCGAGCGCAGCGCCCGCGAGCGTGCCCACCAGGACGCCGGGCACGATGCGGGCCAGCACGCTGCTGTTGATGGCGTTGTGCAGGTAGTGGCTGCGGGCGCTTGCGGCGGCCGTGAACAGCATGGCTGCGACGCTGGTGCCGAGCGCAAGATGCACCACGTGCGGCGGAGCGAAGCCCTTGGCATCGAAGATGAAGGCGAGCAGCGGCACCATGAGCGCGCCGCCGCCCACGCCGAGCAGGCCGCTGAAGAAGCCGACGAAAGTGCCGACGGCGAGGTATGCCCACCACCAGTCCATTCGAGCGAAGCATACCGTGCGCGGCTCGTCCGGCGGACTCCAGCCTTGGGATAGAATGCCCGGGCTTCTACAACAATACTGAAGGAGGAAGAATGAGGGCCGTAATCCTGCTCGCGCTGGCGGCGGCGTGCATCGCAACTGGCCCGCACGCCGCGGCGCAGTCGCCGCGGGACTACCCGAGCCGCCCGATACGCATGGTGCTGCCGGCGTCTCCCGGCGGGCCGGTGGACGTTATTGCGCGCACCGTGGGCGCGGGACTGCAGGACACCCTGGGACAGACGATCGTGATGGATAATCGCGCCGGCGCCGGCGGTCTCATCGGCGCGGAGATGGTCGCTAACGCCGCGCCGGACGGCTATACGCTGCTGTTCGCGCACTCAGGCCCGCTCGCCATCGAGCCGGCGCTGCACTCGAAGCTTGCCTACCACCCCCTGAAGAGCTTCGCGCCGGTATCGCTTGCGGCCGCCTCGCCGTACGTGTTGATCGTGAACGCGTCCTCACCGGCGAAATCCGTGAAGGACGTCATCACTCTGGCGAGGGCGCAGCCCGGAAAACTGCATTTCGCATCGGGCGGCATCGGCACCGGGCTCCACATGGCCGGCGAACTGCTCAAGCTGGCGGCGGGCATCGACATGGTCCACGTCCCCTACAAGGGGGCGGGGCCCGGCATGACTGCCCTGCTGGCGGGGGAAGTGAACCTGATGTTCAACGGCGTGTCGGCAGCGCTGCCCCAGGTCAAGGCGGGGAAAATCCGCGCTCTCGCGATCAGCACCGCGCAGCGCTCGCCGCTGCTGCCCGATCTGCCGACGGTGGGGGAAAGCGGGCTCAAGTACGAGACCTCGGGCTGGTACGCCCTCGTGGCGCCCGCCCAGACACCGAAGGCGGTTACCGGCCGGCTGCAGTCGCAACTGCTCAAGGCCCTGAGCACGCCCGAGATGAAGGAGCGGCTGGCGAACCAGGGCATAGACGGGGTTGCGAGCTCGCCCGAGGAGCTCGCGCGGCACTTGCGCATCGAGGTCGACAAATGGACCGCGGTGGTGAAGGCGGCGGGCCTGAAGGCGAATTGATACCTCGCTGATCGGCGGCCGGGGCATGAGAACGAAGAACATCCAGGTGCCGCTGCGCGACGGCGTGATGGGTGCCCACGTCGCCCTTCCAGCGCGCACGCCGGCCCCGGCCGTGATCGCGATCATGGAGATCTGGGGCGTGAACGACACCATGCGCCGGCACGCGCAGGAATTCGCGGAGGCGGGCTTCGTCTGCCTCGTCCCGGACCTGTTCTGGCGGCAGGAACCCGGCGTCGAGCTGTCTGACTCGAATCCGGAGCACACGAAGAAGGCGTTCGACCTCTATTACGACTTCGACTACGACCTGGCGGTGCGCGACATGGAGGACACGTGGCAGTACCTGGCGCGCATGCCCGAGTGCAACCGCAAGGTGGGGGCGGTAGGCTACTGCCTGGGCGGCAAGCTGTGTTATCTCATGTGCTGCCGCACCGACATCGACTGCGCGGTCGCCTACTACGGTACCTATATAGAGCACCATATTCGCGAGGCGTCGAATCTGCACCGACCCTTCATGCTGCACATGGCGATGAAGGACCGGTGGGTGCAGGCGGAGGTGAACGAGCTCCTCGAGCGCCGGCTGTCGCCCAGCCCGCTGGTGACGATCCACAAGTATCCGGGCGCGGACCACGCCTTCGCGCGCCACGGCGGCAGGACCTACAGCAAGCCCGAGGCGGACCGCGCGCTCGCGCTGACGGTGGATTTCTTCAGGCAGCATCTCGGGAAATGAGGAGGAACCGATGAATCGAATCACGGCGGCACTGGTCGGCGCGCTTGCGGCGCTTGCGGGAGCAAACGCCGTTGCGCAGGCGTTTCCCGCCAAGCCCGTTCGCCTGGTGGTGGCGTTCGCGCCGGGCGGCGCGACCGATACCTTCTCGCGGGTAACAGCCGCGGAAATGTCGAAGACTCTCGGCCAGCAGGTGATCGTCGAGAACCGGCCCGGCGCGGGCACCACGATCGCGGCCGAGGTCATCGCCAAGTCCGCGCCGGACGGCTACGCGCTCCTCTTCACCGATCTTTCGACCCACGCCATCACGCCCTCGATCTATTCCAAGTTGGGCTACCACCCGCTCAAGGACTTCGTCGCGGTGGCGCCGGTGTCCTCGTCGCCGCTGATCATGGTGGCGCACCCCTCGGTCAACGTCCGGTCGGCGAAAGAGCTGATCGCGCTGGCGAAGAAGCATCCGGGCATCACCTGCGGCAATGCCGGGATCGGCACCGTCACGCACATGGCGTCCGAGAAGTTCCGGATGCGCGCCGGCATCGACCTTACGCCGGTCAACTACAAGGGCGGCGCCACGTCCACGATCTCGCTGCTCACCGGGGAGATCGCGCTCATCGTCACCACGATTCCGGCGGCCCTCGAGTACGTGCGCACGAAGCGGCTGGTAGCGATCGGCTTGACCTCGGAAAAGCGCTCGTCCCTGCTGCCGGACATTCCTGCGCTCGGCGAAACCGTCAAGGGCGTGGAGGCGGCCGTGATCGCGGGTGTGCTGGCGCCCGCCGGCACTCCGCGCCCCGTGGTCGAGCGCCTCAACGCGGAGTTTGCAAAGGCCGTGGACAGCCCCAAGGCGAAGGAGATCTTCGCCGTCAACGCGGCGGAGGCGATGAAGATGAGCCCGGAGGCCATGCAGCGCTCGCTGGAGCAGGATACGAAGACCTGGGCGGAAGTGGTGAAGGCGACGGGCGTGAAGCTGCAGTGACGCCTGATGACTGACGACTGACGGGTGAAGCAGTGGCACAACCGCTGACGATAGACACGCACGCCCATTATTTTCCGGAGACGTACCTCAAGCTCGTCGCCGACCACGGGGCGCGCTGCGGGACGACGGTGACGACCGACGCCTCGGGCGCGCGGTTCATCCAGGTCGGGGTCGCGCTGCGCACCGGGCCGATAACGCCCCACTTCTACGATCTCGACGACCGGTTGAAGACCATGGACCGGATCGGAGTGCGCATGCACGCGCTCTCGCTGACCCAGCCCATGGTCTACTGGGCGGACGACGAGCTGGGGCTGAGCCTCAGCGTCGCCTTCAACGACGCGGTGAGCGAGGCGCACCGCAGGCACCCCGAGCGCTTCGTCGGCTTTGCCGTCCTGCCGCTGCAGAATCCTAACCTCGCGCTGGAGGAGCTGGAGCGCGTGGCGCGGCTGCCGGGCATCCGCGGCATCTACATGGCGACCGCCGTGCGCGACCGCGAGCTCTCGGACCGCAGCTTTTTCCCCATCTACGAGCGCGCCGCCGATCTGGGGCTGCCGATCTTCCTGCACCCGATGATGATCAACAACGAGCGGCTGAAGCAGTACTACCTCATCAACCTGCTCGGCAACCCCTTCGACACGGCGATCGCGGCCTCGCATCTCATCTTCAGCGGGGCGCTGGACGCCTTTCCGAAACTGCAAGTGAGCCTGCCGCATGCCGGCGGGGCTTTGCCCATATTACGCGGCCGGCTCGATCGCGGCTTCGAGATCCGCGGGGAGTGCAAGCACCTCCCGCGCAAGCCGAGTGAGTACTTGCGCCGCTTCACCTACGACACCATCAGCTACTCGGAGCCGATCATGGACTACCTGGTAGGGCTGGTCGGCGCCGAGCGCATCATGATGGGCAGCGACTACTGCTTCGACATCGCCTATAACGATCCGGTGAAGATCGTGCAGGGCATGAAGTCACTGAGCGAGGCGCAGCGACAGCAAGTGTTGTGGGGGAATGCGGCGA
>DATFVY010000115.1:0-2313 GCA_035259925.1 Burkholderiales bacterium | reverse complement strand
GAGTTCCAGCGCTGGCAGCAGGCGACCGGCGCGAGCACCTTCCTGCTGAGGCTGCGCCACGCGCACTCAGGTGGGCCGCCGCACGAGCGAATCATGGAGGCGATCCGCCTCTTCGGCGAGCGGGTCCTGCCGTACGTCTGAGATCTAGGGCCGGGGCGCGGACGGCAAGAAGTCGACCACCGCGGTCTCCAGGTTGTACATCGCCCCGGCGATTTTGACCGCGCCTCGGCTCTCGAGCCCGGCGATGATGGCGCTCCGGGTGCGGATCTCCGCCGTGGTCAGCTCGACGTTCTTCCGGGCGACCGCGTCGACGAAGCCGTAGTTCCTCGCGGAGCGCTCGCCCTGATACGTCGTGCCGTCCACGGCGGGCTGGATCTTGGCGAGCAGGCCGGTGAGGTTGCCCAGCTGGACCCGGTCGATGGCGCCCTTGATCGCGCCGCAGGCGGTATGCCCCATCACCAGCACTACCTTCGCGCCGGCCACCTCGCAGGCGAACTCCATGCTGCCGAGGATGTCGTCGTTCGCCACGTTGCCGGCCACGCGGGCGTTGAAGACGTCGCCGATACCAAGGTCCATGATGGTCTCGGCGGGCGCGCGGGAATCGATGCAGCTCAGGATCACCGCCGCCGGATACTGCCCCTTCGCGCTGGCGCGCTGCTGGGCCAGGTAGTTCTGCGTCGTCTTCTCGCCTTTTCGGAAGCGCTCATTGCCCTTCTTCATCAGCTGGATGATCTCGTCCGGCGTCATCCGGTCGCGCTGGGCTTTGGTCAGCGCGGCAGCCCACGCGATCCGCGGCGATAGCGCCAACCCGGCGAGCGCAGCCCCGCCGGCCATGGCCCCGGTCTTCAGGAATGCTCGGCGACCCACGTCGTCCAGATTGCCCAAGTTGATCCTCCTCGATCGATCTCGGCCGCTGCGTCCGGGGAGGGAGCATAGCAAATGCGGGGCGCGGGTCATCCTGCCATCGTCCACATTGGACCAAAGTCCTATGTCGCCTTGCGGATTCTTGCGAAAAAGCCAGCGGCCCGCAGCATCGCGCGGCTCCGTTGTCTCTGAAGAGACATGAGCGTGCCACTCCGACTCCTCACGGTCGCCGTGATCGTTGGGGCGGCCGCCACCTCGTTCGCGTACGCGGGTGGCTGGCTCACGCCCCACGCTCTCACCCCGGCCCGCATTGCGAATCGCTTCGAGCAGGTGAACGGCGTGCATCCCGGCTTTCGTCGCAACCACGCCAAGGGTGTCGACGTCAGTGGCTACTTCGAGAGCACCGGACAGGGCGCCGCCCTGTCCCGGGCCTCGGTATTCCGGCCCGGTCGCGTGCCGGTGCTTGGGCGCTTCTCGCTCGGCGGGGGGCAGCCCTTCGCGGTGGATGCGGAGCACACCCCGCGCGGGCTGGGCGTTCGCTTCGCGCTGCGGGACGGCGAGGAATGGCGCACCGCCATGCTGGGCCTGCCCGTGTTCCCGGTGAGCACGCCGGAGGCCTTCTACGACCAGCTGCTCGCCATGGCACCGGATCCGGCCACCGGCCAGCCCGATCCGGCCCGCGTCTCAGCCTTCCTGGCGCGGCATCCCGAGTCGGCGAGAGCCCTGCAGGTCATCAGTAGCCAGCCGATGTCGTCTGGCTTCGACAACAGCAGCTACCACAGCCTGAATGCCTTCCGCTTCATCGACGCTGCCGGCACCGTCTCCTGGGTCCGCTGGTCTCTCGTGCCCGTCCCGCCGCCCGTGTCGATCAGCGCGACGGCCCCTGGAGCGACGAGCAATAACTTTCTCTTCGACGCGCTGATCGCCAGCGTTCGGGCCCGTCCCCCGCAATGGCGCCTGGTCGTGACCGTGGCACAGCCGGGTGATCCAACCAACGACGCCACGATCCCCTGGCCGGCGGACCGCCGGACGCTCGAGGCGGGCACCCTCACGTTCGACCGGATCGAGAGCGACGACACCAGCCCCGCGCGGGACATCAACTTCGATCCCCTGATCCTGCCGAATGGTATGGCCCCATCCGACGATCCGCTGCTGAGCGCCCGCTCGGCCGTGTACTCGCAGTCGTTCACCCGGCGCGAAGGCGAGCCCAGGATCCCGAGCGCGGTGTCACCCGGCGAGGCGGCGCGATGAGCCCCGCCACGAAGTCGGCGCGATTCGCCCTGCGATCGCGCCTCCTGCACTGGCTGATGGCCGCCATGCTGCTGGCCATGCTCTTCATCGGCGTGGCCATGGTGGCCTCACTCGGCGACTACCACCGGCTGGTCGCGCTCCATCGACCACTCGGCATCGCGCTCCTGATCCTGGCCATCGTCCGGCTGATCAACCGCC
>DATFVY010000114.1:0-3125 GCA_035259925.1 Burkholderiales bacterium | reverse complement strand
CCCCCAGCGCGATTACTACGCGCCAGTGCCAGCGCGACCACGGCAGCGCGTCGAGCCGCTCCGGGATCGCGCTGCTGACGACGTCAGTAGCGGTGACGACTGACGACTGATGACTGACGACAGCGTCCGGCGACGGCCGGGGGTCGTTCATAAACCTTCCGCCATCAAGAGGCGGTAGCCGTAATGTCGCTCTTCCGCCGCCCGCCCCTCCGCCGTCGCAGGGTATTCCGCCGGTCGGTCTTCGGCTTGCGGTGCCGGAGGCGTTCGTAGGCCCATGCCAGCACGGGGACCAGCCGCGGGCGGATCAGGCTTCCGGCCTCGCTGAAGTCCACCCAGCGCCACTCCTGGTGCTCGGGCCGGCCGAGCTCGGGCGACACGGGCAGGTTGATCAGCTCCCGTCGCGTCACGGCGAGGTAGTAGCGTGCGACCTTCTGCCGCGAATAGGGCAGCGTGTCGCACCAGGTGTCGCCGAACTCGAGCGCGAAGTCGTCGATGCCGGTCTCTTCCCGCGCTTCGCGCAGCGCCGCCTCGAGCGGCGCTTCGCCCGTCTCGATGTGGCCCTTGGGAAAGTCCCAGTCCTTGTAGGCGCGCAGGATCAGCAGCTTCCAGCCGCTGCCGGCGCGCCGGGCCGGGACGATACCGGCGGAGGTCGGCACCACGTGCCGGTTCACCGTGTTACCCCTTCACCGGGCAGCTCGATGGACGCCAGCTTCGCCCGCTCCGCTGGCGGCGGCGGGCTCCACTGGTAGAGCCACGTTTCCGTGAGCGGCTTGCCGCCCGCCCGCAGGAACAGGCGCAGGTTGACCGGCTCGGTGCTCTCGTCGGCGGGCTTGAAGTCGAACATGACTCGGTAACCCTTGACGGCCCTGAGCGGCCGCGCCGAAGCGATCTCGATTGCGCCGCGCGAAGTGCTGATGACCGGCTCCACCTTTACCTTGGAATCCAGCTTCGCGAGGTTCGTTCCCGCGAAATCCACGACGAAGCGCCAGGAAAAATAGGCGCGCTTCCTGCCCACTACGCCGCCGATGCCGGTGCGCGTGGCCACCACCTGGGCGAGCGGGGGCGCAACGGGCGCGCGCGCGCCCCAGTGCAGCCGGTAGCCGTAGAGCAGCTCGGTGCCGGGCTTCGGCTTTGCGGCGGGATTCCAGAAGGCCGCAATGTTGTCGTCGGTCTCGCCGGCGGTGGAAAACTCCAGCAGCTGCACCTGGCCTTTGCCCCACTGGCCCTTCGGCTCGACCCAGACGCTCGGCCGGCGGTTGTAGAACGCGCCGTCGTCCTGGTAGTTCTCGAAGCTGCGGTCGCGCTGCATGAGGCCGAAGCCGCGCGGGTTGTCATCGACGTACGAGTTGAACCGCACGCCGGGCGGGTTGACGAGCGGGCGCCAGATCCACTCGCCGGCGCCGGTCCACAGGGCGAGGCCGTCGGAGTCGTGGATCTCGGGGCGCCAGTCGGCATGGGCGCGCCGGTCGTTCTCGCCGTGAGCAAACATGCTGGTGAGGGGCGCGATCCCGAGCCGCTCGATCTCCCGGCGCGGGTAGAGCGCGGCGTCCACGTCCATCACCAGCGTGGCGCCGGGCGCGATGTCGAAGCGGTAGGCGCCCGCAATGCTCGGCGAATCGAGCAGGGCGTAGACGGTGAGCCTGGGCGCTCCGCGCGCCGGCCGCTCCAGCCAGAAGGCGGTGAAGGAGGGGAATTCCTCGGGGCGATCCATGCCGCAATCGATCGCAAGGCCGCGCGCCGAGAGGCCGTACTGCATCTCGCCGCCGACCGCGCGGAAGTAGCTCGCGCCCAGGAACGCCGCGACATCGCGCTTGGGATCGGTGTGATAGAGCAGGCGGAAGCCGGCAAAGCCCAGGTCGCGCGGCAGCTTGCGGCTGTCGAGCCCGCTCTTGCCGTAGTCGAACAGCGCGGAGTCGTACGCGATCTCCTGCGCCATGCCGTTCGCCACCTCGTGCAGCCGGACCGGGGCGGTGAAATAGAGGCCCAGGTGGAAGAAAGCTGCCCGGAAGCGCGAGTCGTCGCCCGCCCACAGCGCGCGCGAGTCGCGGTAGCGGATCGCCTGGTAGGCGTCCCAGTCGAGCCTGGCGAGCTCCGGGTGCTGGCGGGCGGCCGGCGCACCGTATTTCGCTGCCGCCAGGGCGCGTGCCTGGCCTTTGAGCCAGGCGTAGTCGAAGGGCTGCGCCTTGCCGAGAGTCTTGATGGCCGCCGCGGCGGCTTCGGCCGGGCGGAGCAGGGGTACGCCGGCCGCAGCAAGCGCCGCGGCCGCTTTCAACCAGGCGCGGCGCTGCATGGCGGTGGCACCTCGGGATGGGGTGGCTGGCCTTTAGCCTACCTGCATCGGGCCTGGATCGGTTCGAGGCGGGATGCTCCGGGGGAACTACGTGAAATCGAGATGCGAAGGAAACTTTCCTGCAACGCCAGTCGTCAGCCGTCACCCCCCGCGACCGGCGAATACGCTAGCATTTGCCCACAGGGGAGGGGGTGTATGAGACTCGGGTGCTATCTGGCAGGAGCGGCCTGCCTCGCGGTCGCGGGGGCGGCCTGGGCGCAAGCGCCGAAATTCCCGGTGAAGCCGGTGCGGATGCTGGTCGGCTTCGCGCCGGGCGGCGCGACGGACATCGTCGCGCGGCTGCTCGCGCCGGGCCTGGGGGAATCGCTCGGCCAGCAGGTGGTGGTGGAGAACCGGCCGGGAGCGAGCAGCCAGATCGCGGGCGAGCTGGTCGCGCGCAGCGCCCCCGACGGCCATATGCTGCTCATGACGACGCAGACGCTCATGACCTCGCAGATGATCGAGGGTAAGACCTACCCCGATCTTACGAAGGACTTCGCGGCGGTGTCGCTCTCCGCCACCAGTCCGCTCATCCTGGTCGTGAACCCGTCGCTGCCGGTGAAATCGGTGAAACAGCTGATCGCGCTCGCCCGCGCGCGGCCCGGCGATCTCAACTACGGCACCGGTGGGTTGGGTACGACGCCGCACATGGCCGGCGAGCTGATGGCCACCCAGGCCCGCATCAAGATCGTGCACGTGCCGTTCAAGGGCGAGGCGCCGGCGCTGATCGACGTCATCGCCGGCCACGTGCCGCTGATGTTCTCGAACATCACCGCGTCGCTGGCCTTCGTGCAGG
>DATFVY010000113.1:0-3708 GCA_035259925.1 Burkholderiales bacterium | reverse complement strand
CCGGTTACTTGACCGCCAGGTCAAGTATTCCCGACTTGGGCGTGAAGCCCAGCCCGGGCGTCTGCGGCAACGTCAACCAGCCCTTGACCGGCGAAGGCGTGCCGTCGAAGAGCGCTTCGCCGAGGCGCCAGCCGCCGAGGTGCATTTCCACGCGGCCGCCGTTGGCCACGCCGGCGTGCAGGTGCATGTTGATGTGCGGGTAGTTGCCGCCCATCTCCAGCTGGATGTTGTACGCCTGCGCCAGCCCCGCCGCGTAGAGCCCCCCGGTGAAGCCGCCGATGTCGCGCACGTTGGGCTGGGCGATGTCGATGGACTCGTTGATGAAGTATTCGCGCAGGTAGGAGAGATCGTACGTGCCGCTGCTGCCGGCGGCGATGGGGATCTTCGTCTCGCGCCGCAGCTGCGCCATGAGGCGGGGGTCGGCTTTCAGCACCGGGTCCTCGAACCATGCCAGGTCGCAATCCTCGACGAGCTTGCACAGGCGCACGGCCTGCGGCAGGCGGGCGTTCTTGTTGGCGTCGATCATGAGCGTGACCTTGTCGCCCAGCGCGTTGCGGACATGTCGGATGCGCGCGGCATCCTCGAGGATGTCGTCGTCGGTGGGCTCGCCGTACATGTGCGCGGTCGGGTTGGCGCTGGCCGCGATCGCCATCTTGAGCTGGGTGTGGCCCTGGGCGATGAGCTGCTTCGCCACTTCCACCAGCTCCTCCTTGCTGTAGCGCGGCAGTCCCCACGTGATGTAGATCGGGCACTTCTCGCGCGCGCCGCCCATGAGCTTCCAGATCGGCTGCTTGAGCGCCTTGCCGCGGATGTCCCACAAGGCGACGTCGATCATGCTGGCGGCGCACGACCACGTGCCCGGGTAGTGCTTGTTGGAGAGCTTCCAGTACAACGTGCTGCGCACCGCTTCCGGGCGCAGCGGGTCCATCCCCGCGATCGTCGGCGCCGCCTCGCGGTTGATGAAGTCGGAGATGCTGAAGCGCAGGGGATAGGCCGAGAAGGCGTGGCCCTTCAGCCCGTCGTCGGTCTCGACCTCGACGAAGGTGACCAGCGCGTGCTGCGTCTCCTTGATCAACGGGAATTGAAACGGCACGCGCAGCGTGTGGGCGGTTGTCCGGGCGATTTTCATGAGTTTCCTTTTCGTTTGAGGTGACCTACTTTTTCTCTCCGGCCAGACGCCTGGCGTCCTCCTCGTCCATGCACTGGTAGTTCGTCGTGCATTGGGTCAGGGAACAGGCGCGGTTGGTCTCGACCGCGACCTGGCTTCGCTGCCGGCATATTCCCTCGGCGTTCTTCCTGACGGCCGCCGCCGAGGCGTCCGAGAACGGGTGATCGTAGGTCAAATAGTTTCCTTCCATGACGAACGGCCGGGGCCCGCAGCCGGCGACTAGCAGCAACAGCGTGACCAGTGACCGGTGAACGGTGAACGGTCTCCGGTGCCCCTTCCGCCTTTTGCCTTCTGCCTTCATCCTTGCCCTTGGGCGGGCTCGTGGCCCTTCGCCTTGATCACGCGCGCGGAATCCGGCGTCAGAAGGAATTCCAGGAACGACTTCGCGGCCGCCGGCTCCCTGGCATCGGCGAATATTCCCGCCCACGACCGGGTGATCATCTGCACCTCCTTCGGGAACGGGCCGACGAACTGGATACCCGGGACAGCCATCAGCTCCGGAATCTGCTGCACTGCCAATTCCGCATCGCCGGCCGCCACCAGCTCACCCACGAGGCCGCCGGGCCGGCGCACCGCCTTGGCGCGCACTGCGTCGCCGATGCCGAGGTCGTCGATCAGTTTCGCGAAATACATCCCGCTCGCGCCTTGCTCCGTGTAGGCGATCGATTTCACCGCGAGCAGCGCGCGCTTGAAGGCGTCCACGGTCCCGATGTCCGGCTTGCGGGCGCCGGCGCCCACCGCTACCCCGACGCCGCAGCTCGAGATCGCGCGCCGGCTGCCGGCAGCGATCTTGCCCGTTTTCCCGAGGTCCTCGATGGCGGAGCCGCCCAGGATCGCGAGGTCGGCGGATTCACCCTTGCGAATGCGCTCCATCATCACCTTGGCGGGATCGTAGCTGATGGAGATCTCGTGGCCGGCCGACTTGCGGAACTTCGGCACGAGCTCGTCCATCACGCCGCGCATGCTGTTGGAGACGAACAGGCGGATCTCGCCCATGGTCCCGCCTAGCCGGCGCGGCGCCGGAATTTCTGGAAGGCGTGCGGGGTCAGCGGCGCCATGCGCTTGACCGCGCCGGCGTTGGATACGACTTCGCCCACGTACAGGTCGCCGCGGTTGTCGGCCCAGATCCCGTGCGGCGCGATGAAGTTGCCGGGAAGCACGGGATTCTCGCCGCCGATCTGGGAAGCGATCTTGCCGTCGGGGTCGCAAACCGTCACGCGGGCGATGGGGGAGTGGCCCTCCGGCGGGTAGATCATCGTCTGGTCGTGGCCGGGCATGGGGCCCTCCGAGCGCTTCATCATGTAGTTGAGGAAGCCGCCCTCCGCGATGTGCAGCATGTCCTGGTCGTCGATGAAGATGTCGTAGGGGCGGTTGAGGAACTTCCATTCGCGCAGGTATTCGCCTTTCGGCGTGAAGATCTGAACGCGCGAGTTCTCGCGGTCCGCGACGTAGACCAGGCCGGCGCTGTCCAGCCCGATGCCATGCGGAAGGATGAACTGGCCGGGCCCGCGCCCCGGCTCGCCCCACGAGAACAGCAGCTTCCCGTCCTTCGAAAACTTGTGCACGCGGGCGTTGCCGTAGCCGTCCGCGATATACAGCTCGCCGCTGGGAGTCGTGGCGACATTGGTCACGCGGTGGAACGGACCCGCAGCACGCAGCACGGGGCTCGCGCCGATCTTGTAGCCCGTGTCGGCCGCCTTGCCGGACTCGCCGAGCGTCATCAGCTTCCTGCCATCCGTGGTGAACTTGTGGACCGTGTGGTCCTTGTCGTCCGCGAGCCAGAGATGATCGTTGCGGTCGATGAAGATGCCGTGCGGGCCCTTGAACATCCCTTCGCCCCACGCGTTGAGGAATTTCCCTTCCTTGTCGAACACGATCATCGGATGCGCGCCGCGATTGAACACATAGACGCGGTCCTGCGAATCGCAGGCGACGCCCGCCACCTCGACATAGGACCAGCCCTCGGGCAGCCGGCCCCAGCCTTCCAGGACTTCGAACTCGATCTTGTGCTTGCCCAGTGCCATCTATTCCTCCAACACAAGTTGTCGTAAAGCCCCAAATCCCAAGCACCAAATCACAAACAACCCCCCACGGATCAAGTATCCGTTTGGATTTTGGAACTTGGTGCTTGAGATTTCCCCGCCCGGCTGATGGCGTGCCAGAGCCGGGCAGGGGTGAACGGCATGTCCAGATGCTTGATCCCAAGCGGCCGCAGGGCGTCGATCGTGGCGTTGACGAGCGCGGGCAGCGAGCCGCTGCAGCCCGATTCCCCGACGCCCTTGGCGCCGAGCGTATTGGTCGGCGTCGGCACCGGGTGGTCGTGCACCGCGATGTCGCGCAGCAAGCCTGCGCGCGGCATGACGTAGTCCATGAAGCTGCCGGTGAGAAGCTGACCGGTGTCGGGGTCGTAGACCGCGTGCTCGCCGAACACCTGCCCGGCGCCCTGCACGACGCCGCCCTGCACCTGGCCTTCGACCAGGACGTGGTTGATGACGTGGCCGAGGTCGTCCACCGCCGTGTAGCGCTCTATGGAAGCGGCG
>DATFVY010000112.1:0-2114 GCA_035259925.1 Burkholderiales bacterium | reverse complement strand
AGCAGGTCCTTGCGCTCCATTCCCGGTCCGCGTGGACGGGCACCGACGAGCAACGCGACGTCCACGTCCTTGAACGCGACCATCGGATCGGCGCTCGGCACCATGCCGTGCAGCAGCGGGAAGGCGCAGTCGTCGAGCTCCATCATGACGCCCTTGAGCGCCTTCTGCGCCTTCTCGTCGGGAATCTCCAGCATCTGCAGGATGACCGGCTGATCGCGCCCGAGCATTTCACCGCTGGCGATCCTGAACAGCAGGCTGTAGCCGATCTGGCCGGCGGCGCCGGTGACCGCGACGCGCATGGGTCGTTTCATCGAGGTACTCCTGAAGGTGCGCTTATCTAGAGGAAGATCACAACGTGGAAGGCCAGGCGGATCGCCCGCCAAACCGGCAGATGATACTAGAACAGCGCGCGGCGGTGACAGGGCGGCACGCAGCTCCGCGCAACGCGGAAACGCGCTGACGCGGTGCACCCAAAACTGCTAGAATTTGCAGCCTAATTACGACTTTAGCTTCGCGCCGTTACCCGACCGCACGCTCCCGCAAACCGGCACCGCAAGTTCCCAGCAGAACACGGCGAGAAATGCCCCAAGCGCGACCCAAGTACCTCAACCTGATGCAGATCCGGCTGCCGTTGCCGGGCCTGATTTCGATCCTGCACCGCGTCAGCGGGGCGGCGCTGTTCCTGTTCATCCCGTTCCTGCTGGTCTTGTTCGAGTTGAGCCTGCAGTCGCCCCAGACTTTCGCGCGCTTCAAGCTCGTTTTTTCCTACTGGCCGGTCAAGCTCATCATGATCGGCCTGGTGTGGGCGTACCTGCACCACCTGTGCGCGGGCATTCGCCACCTCGCCCTCGACCTCCATTACGGAACGGAGCTGCCGGCGGCGCGCGCGAGCAGCTGGGCCGTGCTTGCCGTCAGCATAGTGCTGACCCTGCTCATCGCGGTGATGATATGGTGAGACGCGAGGTGGTGGGCGCGCATTACGGGCTGCGCGACTGGCTCGCGCAACGCGTGACCGCCGTGATCATGGTGATCTACACCGTGATCATCCTGTCGATGGTGGCCGGCCTGCCGCAGATGGATTACGGGCAGTGGCTGGTGCTGTGGCAAACACCGCTTGTCCAGTACGCCACGGTCCTGTTCATTGCGAGCCTGCTCATCCACGCGTGGATCGGCGTGCGCAATATTTTCATGGACTACATCAAGGACCCGGCGCTGCGCCTGACGCTCTACGTGCTCGTGATCGGGGCGCTGATGTGGTACGGCGTGTGGTCGGTCCGGCTGTTGTGGGGGTTGTAGATGGCGTTGCCCGTCCGCTCGTTTGACGCTGTCATCGTCGGCGGTGGCGGCTCGGGTATGCGCGCGGCGCTGGAGCTCTCCCGCGCGGACCTCAAGGTCGCGGTCCTGTCGAAGGTGTTTCCGACGCGCTCGCATACCGTGGCGGCGCAGGGCGGAGTCGCGGCCTCGCTCGGCAACGTCGAGGAGGACAACTGGCACTGGCACATGTACGACACGGTCAAGGGTTCCGATTACCTCGGCGACCAGGACGCGATCGAGTTCATGTGCCGCAAGGCGAACGAGGTCGTCTACGAGCTGGAGCACTTCGGCATGCCGTTCGACCGGCTGCCCAATGGCAGGATTTACCAGCGCCCGTTCGGCGGGCAGACGCGCAACTACGGCGAGCGCATGGTGCCGCGCTCGTGCGCCGCGGCCGACCGCACCGGCCACGCCATGCTGCACACGCTCTACCAGGCGAACGTCAAGGCGCATACCCATTTCTTTGTCGAATGGATGGCGCTCGACCTGATCCGCGACCGCGATGGCGCCGTCCTGGGCGTTTCCGCGCTCGAGATGGAAACCGGCGAGGTGATGATTCTGCAAGCCAAATCCACGATCTTCGCCACCGGCGGGGCGGGGCGTATCTTTTCGGCCAGCACCAATGCATTCATCAATACCGGCGATGGCCTTGGCATGGCGGCGCGCGCCGGCATCCCGCTGGAGGACATGGAGTTCTGGCAGTTCCATCCGACCGGCGTGGCGGGAGCGGGCGTGCTCATCACGGAAGGGGTGCGGGGCGAGGGCGGCTACCTCCTCAACAAGGACGGCGAGCGCTTCAT
>DATFVY010000111.1:0-2573 GCA_035259925.1 Burkholderiales bacterium | reverse complement strand
GGATTTCGTGAACTACATGGTCGAGAACTACGAGCCGGTGGATTTCCTGTTCCGCGTCGCCGAGCAGTCGTCGGTGGTGCTCATGGACGGCGGCGGTTTCGGCGGCCCGCCCTGGTCCATTCGCGTCTCTCTCGCCAACCTTAACGACGAGGACTACGCGCAGATCGGCAACTACATGCGCAAGGCCGCGGAGCAGTACGTCGAGCGCTGGAAGTCGCTCAAGAAGCAGTGACCGGTGATCTGTGACCGGTGACCGGCAGGCTGAATCGAAGCACGGAAGGGTCGGTAGAATAGGCGCCATCGCCTCATAGGCGACACGGGCGCCTCCGGGCGCCCGACAAGGGGGAAGCTTGGAAGGCGTATCGTTCCTGCTGCCGATCGAGTTCGATCTCGCCGCCACCTTCCTTGCGGCGCTGACCGGCGTGTGGGCGGCGAGCCGGCGCGGCTACGACCTGGTGGGCGCATTCATGCTGGCGCTGGTGACCAGCGTGGGCGGCGGCCTGCTGCGCGACTCGGTCTTCATCGCGCAGGTGCCATTGGTCATGCAGGACGCGCGCTACCTGGGCGCCATCTCCGCAGCCCTCGTCGTCGGCGCCCTTACCTACCGCTGGTCGGAGCGGGTTTCCCACCTCTTCTCCTATACCGATGCCCTTGCCATGGGGGTGTACGGGGTTTACGGCGCGAACTGGGCGCTGATCTCGGGTATCGCGCCCGTGGCCTCGATCCTCGTCGGCTTGTGCAACGCCGTCGGCGGCGGGTTGATCCGCGACGTCCTGGTGCGCGAGGAGCCGCTCATGTTCAAGCCCGGCCAGCTCTACGCGATCGCCGCGGCGGCCGGATGCACGCTATACGTGGCCCTGTCGCAATACTCCGTCGTCAATGACGAGCATGCGGCATGGATCGCGATCGCAGTGACCCTGGCACTGCGTGTGCTCGCGGTCCGCTTCAACTGGACCACCACCGCCGTGCGCGAGTGGTGGCAGCAGAGGAAAGACCCAGGGCCCGGGTCCTAGTTCCTGATCGCGTACAGGATGCCGACGACTACCGGCCCCCAGATCGTGAGCAGGATGTTGTTGAGCGCGTAAGGCACCGTATAGGCGAGCGCGCCGATATTGCTGCCGCTCGCTTCCCGGAGGGCGTTGAGCCCCGGCGTGCAGGTCTGGGCGCCGGCGATGCTGCCGACCACCATCATCGGGTTCATCCCGAACACGTAGCGCGCCACGATCAGGCCGGCTGCGAGCGGCACCAGCGTAACAACCATGCCGGCAACCAGTATGCGCCCGAAAAAGGCGCCGCCACTCTGGTGGTAGGCCTCGACGGCATGCGGGCCGGCATGCAGCCCGATCACGGCGATGAACACGATCAGGCCGATATCCATCAGGAGCCGCTGGGCGGCCACGGGTATGGCGCCGAAGACGGGATAGCGGCTGCGCGCCCAGCCCGCAACCAGGCCCACGACCAGGATGGATCCCGAAGTGCCGAGACCGAAGGCGACATCTCCGACCATGACCTTGAACATGCCGAACGCAATGCCGACGCAGATGCCGGCCGCGAGGAAGCCGAGATCGGTCCGCGCCAGATCGCGCTCGACGAAGCCCGCGGCTGCCGCGGCGCGGTCCACGTCCTTCGGTGCGCCGACGAGGCGCAGGACGTCGCCCCGCTCGATCACGGTCCAGGGCTCGTGCGGCATGAGCTCCTCGCCCCGCTGCAGCGACTCGAGGTAGACGCCCCGGGCGATATCGCGCTTCCCCAGCTCGGCGATCGTCCTGCCGTGCACCTCCTTGCTGGTCACCACGACCGACACTGTCTTCAGGGGTATTGCCAGCAGATCGGGATGATTCTCCTCCGGGCCGATTTCCCGCTCGACCCTGGACAGCAACGCGACCCACGCTCCGATCACGACCAGATCGCCCTGCCTGAGCTCCAGCCCGGGCCTGGGCTCGAGCACGTCGTCCGCGCGCTTCACCCGCTGCACCGAGAGACGTCCCTCGGCGTAGCGCGTCTCGAACTCGGCGACCGTCGCTCCCGCGTTGGCCGCGTTCTTGATCCGGTGCACGCGAAACGCGAAATGGGTCCCGCCCAGCGTCTGTCCGGCGGTGCTTCCGCCGAGCTCGCTTTCCAGTTCCTTCGCCGCGCGCCTCAGGTCGGCGCGCATGATGAGCGGGCCGAGCCAGGTGAGAAACAGGATGAGCCCCAGGTCACCGAATCCGTAGGTGATCGCGTCGGCAAGAGGCGCGTGGGCGGATATCTTCGCCTTGACGTCGTCAGGAATCGGGAGCTCGGCGATCGCATTGAGCCCGGTGCCGAGCGCGGCCGACTGCGTCATGCCGCCCGACAGCAGCCCGACTGCGATGCCCTCGTCGAAATTGAACAGGACCGAGAGGACGATAACGGTGACCAGGCCCGTCACCGCAAGAACCACCGAAACGACGATCTGCGGCAGCGCCTGCTTCTTCAGGCTGCCGAAGAACTGCGGGCCGACCGAGTAGCCGATCGAGAACAGGAACAGGTAGAAGAAAGACCAGCGCAGCAGCTCGGGCAACTCCGGCTTCGCGATTATGCCGATGATGATG
>DATFVY010000110.1:0-6511 GCA_035259925.1 Burkholderiales bacterium | reverse complement strand
CTCGCCCGAATCCGAAAGGCCCTCGATGGTGTCCACGCGGCGCCCGTCCGCCTGCACCGCCAGCATGAGGCAGCCGCGCACGATGCGGCCGTCCACGCGCACCGTGCATGTGCCGCACACGCCGTGCTCGCATCCGACGTGGGAGCCGGTGAGCCCCATCTCCTCGCGCAGGAAGTCGATCAGGTGCTGGCGCGCCGGGATGCGGCGCGTGACGGCAGCACCGTTGAGCGTCAGCGTGGTCTCGAGCGCCTGCTCTAGTGAGTGACGAGTGACGGGTGACGAGTGACGAGTGCCGGCGGAACGCACGGGCTTTCTCCCAGAAGTGGGTTTTTTCGTCGCGCGCTTCATGCGGCAAGGGCGGCAATCGCGCGGCCGGTCAGCGCGCGCGCGAGCTGCATCTTGGTGGCGGCCGACGAATAGAGATCCGCGGCCGGGTCGAGATCTTTGGCGAGCGCCTTCGCTGCCGCGGCAGCGTCGGAAGATTTGCCCTCGAGAGCCGCCATGGCGTTCTTCGCGAGCACCGGCGTCGCGCCGACGCCGAAGAACGCCAGGCGCACGTCCGACAGGGCGCCGCGCGTGCTTTTCGCGAGTGCGGCGAGGCCGACGATCGCGTAGTCGCCGCGGCGGCGCGCAAGCTCGACGAAGGCGCTGCGGTAGTCCGAGCCCGGGATGGGAATATCCACGTGTGTGAGCACCTCGGCGGGGCGCAGGGCGGTGGAGAACAGGCCCTTGAAGAATTCCCGCGCCTTCACTTGGCGCGTGCCGCGCTTGCTGGCGACCGTGAAGCGGGCATCGAGCGCGATACAGCACGCTGGCCACTCGGCGGCCGGATCCGCCAGCGCAAGACTGCCGCCGAAGGTGCCAACGTTGCGAATCGCCACGTGGGCAATGTGCGGCGCGGCCTGCGCGAGCAGCGGCAGGTGCCTGGTGATATCGGGCGAGCGCTCGATCTCGGCGTGGGTGGTGAGGGCTCCGATGCGCACGTTGCCGCCGCGCACCTGGATTCCCGAGAGGTCACGGAGACGGCTGATGTCTATCAGCAGATCCGGCGACGACAAGCGCATGTTCAACGTCGCGATCAGGCTCTGGCCGCCCGCAAGAAGCTTTGCCCGATCGCCGTGCTTTTCGAGGAGATCGAGCACCTCGGCTAGGCTGCGCGCCCGGATGTAGGCGAACGCTGGCGCTTTCAAGCGTGGCTCCTCACGGCGGTGCGATCCTCTTCAGGGTGTCGGGATCGTGCCGGGGCATGTTACCACCGCCCTCGGCGCGGGTTGGAGTAGAGTGAGGCCATGGGCGTGAAGCCGGATATGTGTTTCCGCGTGGTACAGGCTGCCGTATGCGCCGCCTTGCTGCTGGCCGCGGCTTGGGCGCCCGCGCAGACCTGGCCCGCCAAGCCGATACGGGTCATCGTGCCGTATCCCGCCGGCGGCACCTCGGACATCCTCACGCGCCTGGTCGGCGCGAAATTGACCGAGTCCTGGGGCCAGCAGGTCATCTCCGACTCGCGTCCCGGCGCCAACGGCAATATCGGCGTGGAGATCGTCGTGCGCTCGGCTCCGGACGGCTACACGTTCGGGCTGCTGGAAATCGGCAATCTCTCCATCAGCCCCAGCATGTACAAGCTCCCGTTCGACATCATCCGCGATCTCACGCCGATCACCACGGTGACGTTCTCGCCGTACCTGCTGTGCACGCATCCCAGCGTGCCGGTGAAGAGCGTCGCCGAACTGATCGCCCTGGCCAAGCGCAATCCCGGCAAACTCAACGCCCCTGTCGGGCTCGGCAGCAACATACACATGGCCACGCTCGCGATGCAGCAGCGCATGGGGGTGAACTGGGTCTACATCCCGACCAAGGGCGGGCAGTCCTCGGTGCTGTCGGTGATGACGGGCGACGGCGATTTCCTGCTGATGGGCGTGCTGCAAACCTGGACGCACGTGAAAAGCGGCAGGCTGAAACTGCTCGCGGTGTCGAGCGAGCAGCGCGAGCCCTCGTTTCCGCAGGTGCCCACCGTCGCGGAGACACCGGGTCTCGAAGGTTTCAGCTCGGGCTCGTGGCAGGGCATCATCGGGCCGGCCCGGTTGCCCGCCGAAATCGTCGGCAAGCTCCACCACGAGGTGAAGCGCATCGTCGCGCTGCCCGACGTCAGCGAAAAGCTCACCTCGCAGGGCTCGCGCCCGCAAGCCAAGACGCCGGAGGAAATGGGCAAGTGGCTGGCCACCGAGAAAGAGCGGTGGGCCAGGGTGGTGAAAGAGAGCGGCTACAAGATCGAATAGATGCGGAAGAAAAAGCCGGCGATGCCGGCTTTTTCCTACATCATTATTCTCCCGCCGTTCACGTCGAGCGTGATGCCGTTGATGTAGGCGGCGCCGTCGGAGGCGAGCCACAGCATGGCCTGGGCGTGGTCGTCGGGCTCGGCCAGGCGTTTCAACGGTACGAGCGAAGTGATGCGTGCGATATCCGCCTCGCTGCGCAAGGCCGCGACGCGCGGCGTGAGCGTCGTGATCGGCGCGATCGCGTTGGCGGTGATGCCGGCGGGGCCGAGCTGCTGGGCGAGGAAGCGCGTGAGCTGGATCACGGCGGCCTTGGCCGAGCCGTAGGCTGGTGAGGACGCCACCGTCACCTGCCGGCCCGAGATCGACGACACGTTGATGATGCGCCCGGCCTTCGAGCGCTTGAGGTGCGGGATCGCGGCGCGCGAGACCAGGAACACGCTGCGCAGATTCAGGGCCACGGTGCGGTCCCATTCCTCGACCGGCATATCCTCGACCGTCGCGAGCCGGCCGTAGCCGCCGGCGCAATTGATGAGAATGTCGAGGCTGCCCAGCCCGGTAACGACGCTGTCGATGGCGCGCCCGACGGACGACTCCTCGGTCACGTCGGTGTGCACGGCGATCGCGCGGCCCTTGCCGCGGGTGATCGCGTCGGCGACCTTTTTCGCACCGGCCCCGTCGATATCGAGCAGCGCGACGTGAGCGCCCTGTTTCGCGAAGGCGCGCGCGGTCGCGGCGCCGATGCCTTGCGCGCCGCCGGTGATCGCGGCCACGCGACCGCTCAATTCAGGATAGGTAGCCATACCTTTGAGTGAAGTGGTGACGAAGTGAAGCAGTGATGCGGTGATGCGAGGGAGTTCATCACAATTTGATGTGTTCCGTGCGCGTTCCCGCCAGGTCGCTTGCGGAAATCTTGTCGCTCCACTGGATGTCGCCGCACAGCACGAAGCGGCCGGCAGCGGTCCGGATAGAGGTGGAGACGGTCACGCACAGCTTGGCGGTGGCGACCGAAAGGTACGGGCGCGTCATGTGCACGCCGGGCTGCAAGAGGGCGCGTCTGAAGTAATGGCGGCGCGCCCAGTTTGCGCCGCTGTCGTCGGCGATGGGCTCGAAGCGCGGGTCAGCCGTGGCGGACGCGCGCGCCCCCAGGGCCGACGACCCGAACTGGTGTCCCATGCGATCGAGCACGAAGCAGCGATCGGCCTGCGGCAACGCGAGGAACGCGGCGGCGGCTTCGGCGAGCGGCGCGCCGGACTCCAGGCGCTCCGCCACGCTGACCAGCGCCTGCGCGTAGGGGTCCACTTCGGACTGGTAGTCCATCTGCTCGAGCGCCGCCAGGCGGTGAAACTGGTTGTGGAGCGACTCGAACGACGCCTCGGCGCTGGGCGCGGGCGTCAGCTCGGGCGCAGGCCGCCCGAAGAAGTTGCCCTGGACGAAGTCGGACTCCGCGTCCATCGCGATCATGGCCTGGGCCTCCGTCTCCACGCCTTCCATGAGGACCAGCGAGCCCGCCTCGTGCAGCATCGCCACCACGCGCGGCAGCATCTGGCGCGCCGTGCGGTCCTCCGATGCCTGGCTCACCAGCGCCCGGTCGAGCTTGACGATGTCGGGCCTCAGCCGCCAGATGCGGTCAAGGTTCGAGTGTCCCGCGCCGAAATCATCGATGGCGATGAGGCAGCCGAGGCCGCGGTAGTAGGCCAGCGCATCGGAGAGCGGCGCGTCCTCGAGCAGTGCCGCCTCGAGCACCTCGATCACGACTCGCTGCGGCGCAATGCCGCAGCTCTCGAGCAGCTCGCCGAAGAAGGGCCCGTGGTGCGTGAGCCCGTGCACGATCACGTCGGGGTGGATGTTCAGGAACAGCCAGGACGTGCCCGACGGCTGGGCCGCGAAGTTGCGGGCATGGATCGCCCGCGCCAGACGGTCCAGCAGCACGATCTGTCCGGAGCGCGCGGCGATCGCGAAGGCATCCAGCGGCGGCGTCGGCCGGTTGTCACGGCCCATGGCGCGCAGCAGCCCCTCGTAACCCACCGCACGGCCGTGCGCCAGGCTGAACACCGTCTGAAAATGCGATGACAGTCGCAACCCCTGGAACACGCCCCGGGTATAGGGAGGTTCGGCGACGACCGCGCTCTCCACCTCGCTCAGAGAATGGGCGTCCATATCATGAGTCTACAGCCAAGAATGGCGCTGGCGGTGAGGCGCGCCCGGATTACCGTGAGCAATTCCACACTGCGAGACGCTGCTGCGGGGCCGCGCTACCATTGCCGGGCAAGGGGGGATCGCATGAAGCGGAAGGGCGCGAGCACGACGAGCAAGGGCCGCGACGGCTCGCCGGTGATGAAAAGCGGAATGCCGCGCGCGCTCGGCGTGCGCCTCGTCTCGATCAGCAAGCGCAAGGTCGTTGCCGAAATGCGGGTGAAGCCGATGCACATCAACCGTTCCGGCCGCGTGAACGGCGGCGCGCTGATGGCGTTCGCGGACGTGGTCGGCGCCGCCGGCACCGTCCACAACCTGCCGCCCAGGCACCGCACCGGCACGCTCGAATCGAAGACCAATTTCTTCAGGGCAGGCGAAGGGCCCGTGCTGCGGGCGGTTTCCGTGCCGCTGCATATGGGGCGCACGACCATGGTGTGGCAGACCACCATCCGCAACCCGGACGGGAAAGTGGTCGCGATCGTCACGCAGACGCAGATCGTGCTTCCCGCCAAGGGCGAAAAGCGTGACGGCTGATGACTGACGGCTGACGGCAAGCCAGTCGTCACGCCTTCGGTTCTCGTCAGTCGTCAGTTCGTCAGTCGTCACCTACGGGCGGTGCTAGGATTGAGGCGTCGTACCAGGAGAAAACAATGGCAAGAGTGACTTTGGTGGTTCCCGAGGCGCCGGTGCCCGCCGCCGCGGCGGCAGCCGAGCCCCGCAAGGCCGGGCTGCGCTTCGGCGTGCTCGATAACAGCAAGGGCAACGCCGACCACCTGCTGCGCTTTATCAGCGATGGCGTGAAGGCCGCGCTGCCGATCGCTTCGGTCGTCTCGCTGCGCAAGGGCAGTGTCAGCCTGCCGGCGCCGGGCGACATCCTCGAGCGGCTGGCGCAAGAGGCCGATTTCGTCGTCAGCGCGATGGCCGATTGAGGCTCGTGCACGTCGTGGAGTGTCCACGACATGTGCGAGCTCCGGAAGCGCGGCCTCGTCACCGCCGTGATCTGCTCGGAGCCTTTCCTCAAGCTGGGAAAGACGCAGGCGCGCGTGTTCGGCGTGCCCGACCTGCCGCTGCTGCTGATCCCGCACCCGCTGGGCGGCCTCTCGCTCGAGCAGGTCGAGGGCCGCGCCGGCCACGCGATCCCGCAGGTGGTCGAACTTATCAAGAAAACCCGGGAGGGCGGGAGCGCGTGAGAGCGGGAGAGCGACAGAACCCCGGAGGGCGGGAGCGCGGGAGCGCAAAGTTTTTCCCTCTCCCGCTCTCCCGATTTCCCGATCTCCCGAGCGGAGACCGGAGCTGGCAATGAGCGGCGCCATCGGCGAATTGCTCAAGGCTCCGGGTGCTGCTGTCGAGTGCGAGGACGATTTCGACGCGGTCAACGCGCTCGCGCGCGATCGCGGCTGGAGTGACGGCTTGCCCATCGTGCCGCCGAGCACGCAGCGCGTGGAGCGCATGCTCGCGTACTGCGACCGCCCGTGGGACGAGCCGGTGGCCAAAGTGGCGCCGCGCTATGGCGAGGCGACCCCGCTGCGGCTGGCCGCGAACGCGGTAATGGCAGGGTGCCGGCCCGAATACTTCCCGTTGCTCGTGCTGGCGATCGAGGCGATGTGCGAGGAGCCGTTCAACCTGTACGGCGTCCAGGCGACAACGCACCTCTGCGCGCCACTCGTGATCGTCAACGGCCCGGTGGCGAAGGAACTCGATATCAACTCCGGCCACAACGCGTTCGGTCCCGGCCGGCAAGCCAACGCGACGATCGGGCGCGCGATCCGGCTCGCGCTCGTCAACATCGGCGGCGCGATCCCGGCGCTGGGAGACATGTCCACCTTCGGAGCGCCGTCGAAGTACTCCTATCTCGCTGCCGAGAACGAGGGGGCGAGCCCGTGGGAGCCGCTGCACGTCGGGCGCGGGCTGCCGCGCGAGGCGAGCGCAGTCACGGTGCTCGGCGCCGAGCCGCCGCACAACGTCAACGATCACGAGAGCATCACCGCGGAAGGCATCCTCACGACCATCGCCGGCACCATGGCAGGCACCGGCAACAACGA